>NZ_DLSO01000024.1:5967-26370 GCF_002500165.1 Gordonia sp. UBA7860
TCACTTACGATGAACCGAGCAACCGCAACCGCACACGAACGGTGATCACCGCCGATGAAACAGGCAGCCACCCCTGCCCCGAGCCTCGAGCACCGGGTCAGTCCCGACCCAGAACTCCTCGGCACCGCGACAGCACTGTTCACCATGCTGTCCGATCCCACGCGCCTACACATCCTCTGGCTGCTGCGCGACGAAGAGCGTGATGTCTCAGCCCTGACCGAGGCAGTCGGAGCGTCGCGGACCGCTGTCAGCCAGCACCTGGCAAAGCTGCGCTTCACCGGGCTCGTCGACACACGACGCGATGGTCGTCGAATCATCTACCGCTTGCGCGACGGCCACGTCGGAAGGGTCATCGCGGAGGCTCTCAACCACGCCGACCACCGGGTTTCGGGCGAGCCGGAGCACGGCTGACGCGAGGCCAGACACCCCGCCGGTTCGCACGTCATGTCCGATTCCCGACTTCGACCTCCTACACTGGGCGCGATGCGAGAACCGGCAACACGACGAGCAGGGGGGAACATGGACAGCACAGTTGACGACGGTCGCCGCGCACGTCTGCGCCCGGCGTCGCCGATCGCCGAGGTCACGCGCCTGGGAGTGACCACCGCCCACGCAACTCTTGGCGTCGGCAAATTCCTCCTCGACACCGCATTCGACGCAGCGCATCTGCGTGCACCGAGCGGCAAGCGCGCGGCCGCGCAAGTGCGTGCGACTTTCGAGCACCTCGGCCCCACCTACGTGAAACTCGGCCAGCTCATCGCGTCGAGCCCCGGCGTTTTCACCGAGACGTTGGCGTCGGAGTTCGAATCGCTCCTCGACAGCGTTCCGCCCGCCGACCCCGACGAGATCCGGCAGGTCTTCATCGACGAGGTCGGCAGCGCACCCGAGGACGTCTTCGCCGAGTTCGACCCCGTGCCGATTGCATCGGCGTCCATCGCCCAGGTCCACACCGCGACGCTGCACAGTGGCGACGAGGTCGTCGTCAAGATCCAACGTCCCGGAATCGCCGAACGCCTCGCACCCGACGTCGCGATCCTCGAACGGCTCGCAGGCCTCGCCGAGATCTCGGAGTACGGCCGGATGTTGTCGGCGCGGCACGTCGTCGAAGATTTTGCCGACGGCCTCGACGCCGAGCTCGACTTCCGCAACGAGGCCGACGCCATGCGCGAATGGTACGAATGTCTCAAACCCGGACAGTTCGGTGATCGTGTTCGCGTTCCCAGGGTCTACGACGACCTGACAACCGCGCGGGTCATGACGATGGAACGCATCTACGCCACCCGCATCGACGACGCCGCTGCAGTGCGCGCCGCAGGACACGATGGTGTGGCGCTGTGTCGAAACCTGTTGCTGTCGCTGCTCGAGTCGGCGTTTCACGGCGGCTTGTTCCACGGCGACCTCCACGCGGGCAACGTCCTCGTCGACGCCGACGGCCGCCTGGTGCTGCTCGACTTCGGCATCGTCGGACGCTTCACGCCACGAACCCGACGCATTCTGCGTCAGCTCGTCGTCGACCTGATCGTCCGCAACGACTACGAATCGGCGGGTCGCGCCATCTTTCTGCTGGGAGCCGTCCGCAACCCCGGTTCGACGACCCAGGGCGGGGCTGACATTCGCAAGATCACCACACCGCTGTCGACGACGGATCTCGGCGACATGAGCTACACCGACCTCGGGCGACAACTCGCCGCGGTCGCACGCGCGCACGACGCCCGATTGCCGCGGGAGTTGGTGCTCGTCGGAAAGCAACTGCTCTACGTCGAGAAGTACATGAAGCTGCTGGCACCGCGCTGGAAGGCGATGTCGGACGCGGAGATCTACGGCTACATGGCCGGAATCATGAAAGAAGCCGAACGGGACCGGCGTGCCGATCGAACCGGCATGGGCTGATACCCGGTGGCCGACCATTAGGGTGAGAGCGTTGACCGTGGCCTGCTCGTCGACACGATGCACCGGGCCCGAACCGCACAGGAGTCGAGAATGAGACGAGTTTGGCTGGCGCTGCTGGCATTCCTCGGGGTTGCTTGCATCACCGCGGCGATCGCCATCCCGGCGTTCCTGGTGCCACAGTTGCGCGTGGTGCCACTCGATCTCGACATCACATCCGACGCGTCGACGGTCCCTGCCGACGGCTCGGCCGGTGAACGCTTCCCCGCGGTCATCTTCGATCGCTGCTCGATCTCCCAGCCCAAGGCCCGCACACTCGACGCACATCTGACGCAGCAGCGTCGGAGCGTGATCATCGAGCCGTCGGACAAGCGACAGGCGACGGTGCAGTCCGCGCAGACGGTTCAGATCGACCGCATCCGCGACGCCGATGGCAAGGAGACAACCCCACCCGCTCCCCGCGCCGAAGGCGACCTCAAATGCGACGACGGTCTGCTCACCGCGACCATCGACAGGGTGTCGGTCAACCGCAAGACGTCGGTGCCCAACGGAACCGTCAGCTCGCTGCAGCTCGAAGCGGCACCGGAGGGCGTGAACGTCAAGGACGTGTCGGTCCAGTTGCCCGACCGTAAGGGCTTCCAGTACAAGTTCGGCTTCAACGTCAAGAAGCGCTCGTACCTCTATTACGACCTCAACACCCGGCAGGACCAGCCCGCCAAGTACGTCGGCGAGAAGACCTTCAACGGAGTCAAGACCTACGAGTTCGTCTCCGAGGTTCCCGAGACCGACCTCTCGTCACTGCCCAACGCACAGGGTGAGGCCGCGCTGGGCACGATGCTCACGATGCCCGCCAAATGGTGGGGCATCTCCGGTCGCGGCGTGAAGCCCGACGACAAGATCACGATGCACCGCTACGCGTCGGCGACCCGCCACGTCTTCGTCGAGCCCGAGACCGGCACGATCGTCAACGGTCGCGAAGATCAGCGCCAGTACTTCAAGTCGCCCGACCAGAGCGACGGGACGCCCGCGCCGGTTCGCGACTTCAAGCTCGACGCCCTGAAGGCAACCTTCCAGTGGTCGGACACGACGGTCACCGCGCAGGCCGATCGTGCCCACCACTACATGAATCTGCTCAAGATGGGCGGATTCTGGTTGCCGCTCATCCTCGGCATCATCGGCGCGCTACTGCTGCTCGCATGGATTCTGATCATCTGGCGGACCCGCAACACCTCTGACAAGAACCTCGAGAGCCCCGACGTCTACGACGACGAGCCCGGCTACGTCGACGACCACGACTCCGATCGTCGCAGGGGCGCCGCAACGACGACAGCGCTCGCCGGAACAGCGGCAGGAGCAGGCCTTTCGGGCCGCAACCGCCATGCTGCGCCCGAGAACACCGACGATGCCGCAACGACGGCGATCGGTGCGGCCGAGACGGAAACGCACGCCGACGAGGACGACGACGCCTACATGTGGGATCGTCCGACTCAGCGCATCCCACGCGTCGAGGGGCCCGCTGCCTCCGACGCCGGGGATGACGAAGACCAGCCGACCCGCCAGGTACCCGCAGTCGATGAGGACTCGTCGGACGGCGCACCCCGCTCCGCGCTGGACGAGGCCCGCGCCTTCCGCCGCCGCGGCACGCAGGACTCGGGCGAGTAGGTCAGCCCGAGCCCGCTGGTTGAGCCGGCCCGCCATTGGCGCTGGTTGAGCCGGCCCGCCTTCACCGCTGGTTGAGCCGGCCCCGCTTTACCGCTGGTTGAGCGGCCGCGAGCGAAGCGAGCAGCCGTGTCGAAACCACACACCCCGCCGGGCTGAGCCGCCCTTTACCGCTGGTTGAGCGGCCGCGAGCGAAGCGAGCAGCCGTGTCGAAACCACTCGCCCGCACCGCACGCCCACCCCACCCGCACTACGACGAGGGCCGGCGATCAACCCGATCGCCGGCCCTCGTCGTGTTCAGTTGTTCGGTTGTTCAGCTACCTGGCCGCGGCTCAGAAGAACGCGGGGCGGAACGTGGTGTTCCACGACTGGCGGAAGTTCTCCTGCCAGTAGTCCCACCAGTGGTCGCCATCGGGGGTGACGTGCGTGGTGAGCTTGACGCCCGGGACCGCCGCGACACGCGGGATGTAGAGGCGCGTGCTGACCGATGCGGCCACCTCGAGCGGAACCATCTGCGAGAACTTGACCGGGTTGAAGTTCGCGCTGCTCGGGTTCACCGAGCTGTCGAACTTGCTGCCGAGACCGGTGCCCGACGACAGGTACACGTAGTGGCCCGCGAGGTTGTTCGCGCTCAAGAACGGATCGTTCTGGAACCACTCACCCGCCGGGTAGAAGCCCCACATGTTGTTGGGGTCGCCGCCCATCGTCGCGACCGACGCCTGGATGCCCTGCGTGAATCCGGGGAACGTGACGGTCGGGTAGCCGCTGTAGGACGCGACGGCCTTGTAGAAGTTCGGGTGCCGCGACGCGAGGTTGAGCGCCGACGTTCCCGACATCGACAGTCCGGCGATACCGTTACGGCGATTGTCCGAGTTGTGCTTGCGCTTCATGTACGCCGGCAGTTCGCGGGTGAGGAAGGTTTCCCACTTGTTCACGCCCAGCTTCGGATCTGCGCGCTCCCAGTCGGTGTAGAAGCTGCCGCCACCGCCGAAGGGGATGACCAGGTTGGTGCCCTTGTCGACCATGAAGCGGTCGGCGCCGGTGTTGTTCTGCAGCCAGCCGCTGGTGTTGTTCGGGGCACGCAGACCGTCGAGCAGGTACAGCGTGGGCTTGGGACCCCCGCCGCCACCGTCGACGATGCGAACCGGGATGTTCTTGTGCATCGCTGCGGAGTACACGTATTCGGTCTGGCCGGCCGCGTGGGCTTCGGGGGCCACGGCCATGGTCAGGCCGCCGAGCGCCGCCATGGCGCCCACAGCGGCAACGAGGCGCTTGCGCGCACGAGTCAACATATGAGAAAAGTCCTTACGATCTTGACCCGGACGGGCCTCGTTCATACGGGCAGGAAATGGGGCCAGCGGCCTTGCCGACTGAGTTGGTCCCCAACGCGACAGAGTGTAACGGCTGCATAACGCAGCAGCAAAAGGTACATCGACCCTTGACCGTCGGTTGGGACTGACCGTCGATTGAGACTGACCGTCGGTTGAGACACGCAGATGATCATTACCCACGTCACACGCACGGTCCATACCTGCGCTGCGTCAACTAGGTCACAGGGCGCCCAGTTGCCACATGTCGGTTGTCACATCTCGATACCCGTCGGCGCTACCTCACCGGAGCCCCCGGGGATAGGGTCGTCCCATAAGCAGGACATATCGAGGAAGGCTCTCGTGAACACAGCGCATGTGGATGCAGGACAAGCCGATGCCATCGTCGTCGGGTCCGGTCTGGCCGGACTCGTCGCCACGTACGAACTCGCCAAGGCGGGTCGTCGGGTGATCGTCGTCGACCAGGAGAACCGCAACAACCTCGGTGGGCAGGCGTTCTGGTCGCTGGGTGGGCTCTTCCTCGTCGACACTCCCGAGCAACGTCGACTCGGCATCCACGACTCCGCAGAGCTGGCGCTGCAGGACTGGATGGGCTCTGCGGGCTTCGACCGCGACGACGAGGACTACTGGCCTCGACAGTGGGCTCGCGCCTACGTCGACTTCGCGGCCACGGAGAAGCGTCAGTACCTGCACGATCTCGGTCTGCGCATCACACCGGTCGTCGGGTGGGCAGAACGCGGCGGCGGATTCGCCGACGGCCACGGCAACTCGGTGCCGCGCTTCCACCTGACCTGGGGCACCGGCCCCGAGGTGGTCCGCATCTTCGCCGAACCCGTGCTCGACGCCGAGCGCCGCGGACTCGTCGAGTTCCGCTTCCGGCATCGCGTCGACGAGATCGTCGTCGAAGACGGCACTGCTGTCGGTGTGCGCGGGTCAAAGCTCGCCCCGACTGCTGCCGGCCGCGGCGAGGCGTCGAACCGCGATGAGATCAGCGACTTCGAGATCCGCGGCGGTGCGGTCATCGTCACGACCGGCGGCATCGGTCACAACCACGAGCTGATCCGTAAGAACTGGCCGACGGAGCGCCTCGGACCCGCCCCGAAGACGATGATCTCCGGTGTCCCCGCCTACGTCGACGGTCGCATGCTCGGCATCGCAGAGGAAGCGGGCGCAAGCCTGGTCAACCGCGACCGCATGTGGCACTACACCGAGGGCATCCACAACTGGGATCCCGTCTGGCCCGACCACGCCATCCGCATCATCCCCGGGCCGTCGTCGCTCTGGCTCGACGCCAACGGCAATCGGCTCAAGCCGCCCAACTTCCCCGGCTTCGACACCAATTCGACGATGCGCGAGATCCTCGCGACCGGCTACGACTATTCGTGGTTCATCCTGACGCAGTCGATCGTCGAGAAGGAGTTCGCGCTGTCGGGTTCGGAGCAGAACCCCGACATCACCGACAAAGACCTCAAGTTCGCCGCGAAGAGCCGTTTCGCGAAAGGCGCGCCCGGTCCTGTCGAGGCCTTCCTGAAGAACGGCAGCGACTTCGTCGTCGCCGATAATCTCGCAGAACTCGTCGCGGGCATGAACGAGATCACCCGCGGTCCCAAGCTCGATCTGCAGCACGTCGAGCGAACCATCTCGGCACGCGACAACGAGATCGACAACAAGTTCTCCAAAGACGCGCAGTTGATGGCGATCACCAACGCGCGCCAGTTCCTCGGCGACAAGATCGTGCGTGTGGCCAAGCCGCACAAGATCCTCGACCCTGCCCACGGACCGCTGATCGGGGTGCGCCTGAACATCCTGACGCGAAAGACGTTGGGCGGTCTGGAGACCAACCTCGAGTCGGCCGTGATGCGACCCGACGGTTCGGTCTTCGACGGCCTCTATGCCGCTGGCGAGGTCGCCGGATTCGGCGGCGGTGGTGTGCACGGTTACAACGCACTCGAGGGAACGTTCCTCGGCGGCTGTATCTTCTCGGGCCGCGCCGCCGGGCGAGCGGTTGCGCGGGGCTGAGTCAACAGGCGTCGTAGACAACCGGTGTGCCTGGCCTGAGTTTCGTGAGGACACACTTTCACCGGCGCGGATTGCGCGCTGCACTAGAGTGAAAACCGTGCCCGTACCGCAGACGATTCTGACACGCAAAACAAAGCACGCGTTGTTCCTCGTCCTGACGATCAACGCGGGTGGCGAGGACGCCGTCCGGGGAATGTTCGACGTCCTCGGGTCGCGCATCAACTCCGTATCGTCCCGAGCGCCCGAGCAGGCGCTCGCGGGCATCGTGTCGATCGGCTCGGATGCGTGGGACCGCCTGTTCGCAGGCAATCGCCCCAAGTCGCTTCGACCCTTCGTCGAGTACGCGGGCGATGTCCACACGGCCCCTGCGACTCCCGCCGACCTGCTGCTGCACCTCAAGGCCGACGCGATGGACCTCTGCTACGAGCTCGGCCGCATGTTGATGAGCGAACTCGGCGACGCCGTGACGGTCGTCGACGAGGTGCACGGCTTCCGCTACTTCGACCTACGCGACCTCATCGGCTTCGTCGACGGCACCGAGAATCCCGTCGGCCAGGCTGCGATCGACGCGATCACCGTCGGCGACGAAGACCCCGCGTACGCGGGCGGTAGCTACGTCGCCATCCAGCGCTATGTCACCGACTTCAAGGAATGGGATTCGATCTCGGTCGAAGACCAGGAGGCGGCGATCGGGCGCACCAAACTCGACAACATCGAGATGTCCGACGACGTGAAACCGACCAACTCGCACATCGCGCTCAATGTGGTCAACGACGTCAATGGCGAGCAGATCGACGTCGTCCGCGACAACATGCCCTACGGCGAGGCCTCGGGCATCGGCGACTCCGGCACCTTCTACATCGCGTACTCCTCGGCGCCCGACGTCACCGAAGAGATGCTGCGCAAGATGTTCATCGGCGATCCGCCCGGAAACTACGACAGGCTGCTCGACTTCACGACCGCCGTGACCGGGGCACAGTTCTTCACCCCGACCGTCGATTTCTTCGACGACCTCCCCGACGCCCCAGCCGCCGCCGAATCGGATTCCGACGACGACGCTCCCCACGATGTGCCCGCACCCGCACCGGTCACGCTCGACGCCGCATCGCCGGTTCCGCCACCCGAGCCGACCGACCCCGGCGACGGGTCGCTGGGAATCGGATCGCTGCGCTCCTCGTGAATCACCCGCAACCTTCTGCCTGACAACACAACTCGCCAACACAACCCGCCACCGACTACCAGGAGACGCACCATGAACAATCTGCATCGCGAACTCGCCCCCATCTCCGCGTCCGCCTGGGAGGCCATCGAAGAAGAGGCAGCGCGGTCGTTCAAGCGCAACATCGCGGGCCGTCGACTCGTCGACGTCAAGGGACCACTCGGACTCGAGGCGTCATCGGTCACCCGTGGCCACCGCACCAAGATCGACGCCCCCGCCGATGGCATCCAGGCGTTCAAGCGCAGCGTGCAGCCGCTGATCGAACTCAAGGTGCCGTTCACCGTCACGCGCGAGGCCATCGACGACGTCGACCGTGGCGCGGAGGATTCGGACTGGGATCCGGTGGTCGACGCCGCACGCGAGCTCGCGCTGGCCGAAGACCGCGCGATCTTCGAGGGATATGCCGCCGCCGGCATCTCGGGCATCCGCGCCGAGGCCACCGCGACACCGATCCCGCTGCCCGAGGACGTGCGTGACTACCCCGAGGCGTTCAGCGCGGCCCTCTCGACGCTCAAGCTCGCGTCGATCGACGGGCCCTACTCCATCGCGCTCTCGGCCGATGTGTACAACCTCGTCAACGAGACGTCGAATCACGGTTATCCGGTTCGCCAGCACATCCAGCGTCTGATCGACGGCGAGATCGTGTGGGCACCCGCAATCACCGGAGCGTTCGTATTGTCAACGCGCGGAGGAGATTTCGAGCTGACCATCGGTCAGGATGTCTCGATCGGCTACGACTCTCACGACGCCGACGTGGTGAACCTGTACTTCCAGGAGTCCTTCACCTACCTCACCTACACCGGCGAAGCGGCAGTCGCGTTGACGTCCGCCTGACGGGTTGCGCCCACCGTCGGACGGGTTCGCCCCGAAAACGTCTCGCACGGTGTCGGCGCGGCTTGCTAGCGTCGTGTGAGTGAGCGCCACATGCTGACCCGCCTCATCCGGACATACCTCTCGCGGTATCCCTGGCACATGCTCGCCGTCGTGATACTGCAGCTCATCGCGACGGTGGCCATGTTGTACCTGCCGACGCTGAATGCCGACATCATCGACAACGGCGTCGCGAAGGGCGACACGTCGTACATCCTGCGCGTCGGTGCGGTCATGCTGGTCATCACGATCGCCCAGATCGTGTGCACCATCATCGCCCAGTACTTCGGCTCACGGGCTGCACTGGCGACCGGACGCGACATCCGACACGACCTGTTGCACAGGATCAACACCTACTCGGCCAGGGAGATGGGGACGTTCGGTGCGCCGTCGTTGATCACCCGCACCACCAACGACGTCCAGCAGGTGCAGTTGTTGATCGTCATGAGCACCACCATCCTGGTGATGGCGCCCATCATGTGCATCGGCGGCATCATCATGGGCATCAAGGTCGGGTCACAGTTGTCGTGGGTGCTCGTCGTGGCGGTGCCGGTTCTCGCGGTCGCGATGGGCGTCATCATCGCGCGTATGATCCCCGGCTTCCGCGCGATGCAGGAGCGCATCGACGCGGTCAATCGTGTTCTGCGCGAACAGATCACAGGTATCCGAGTGGTCCGTGCGTTTGTGCGCGAACGTTACGAGATCGACCGCTTCGCCACCGCGAACGACAGCCTCGCCCAGGCCACGCTGCGCGTCGGCCGGATGCAGGCGTTGATGTTCCCGTCCGTCATGCTGATCACGAACGTCACCATCGTCGCGATCATCTGGTTCGGCGGCCATCTGGTGTCCGACGGCAGCATCGAGATCGGCGCGCTGACCGCGATGATCACCTATGTCATGCAGATCCTGATGTCGGTGATGATGGCGTCGTTCCTCGCAATGATGGCGCCGCGCGCAACAGTCTGTGCCGAGCGCATCTGCGAGGTCCTCGACACCGAGACCTCCGTCGGCGCACCACAAGATCCGGTGCCCTTCGCCGCGCAACCGTCCACTGTCGAGTTCAGAGGGGCACAGTTCCGCTATCCAGGTGCCGACGATCCCGTCCTGTCCGACATCAGCTTTCGCGTCGAGCCCGGCACCACAACCGCCATCGTCGGCTCGACCGGCTCCGGCAAGACCACACTCGTCGGTCTGGTGCCACGACTCATCGACGTCACCGCCGGTGAGGTTCGCGTCGGCGACACCGATGTCCGACGCCTCGACCCCAACACCCTGCGCGATGCCATCGGCCTCGTCCCGCAGCGCCCATACCTGTTCTCGGGGACCGTCGCGTCGAACATTCGGAACGGCAAACCCGACGCCACCGACGAGGAGGTCTGGGAGGCGTTGCGCATCGCGCAGGCCGCCGACTTCGTCGAGCGTATGCCCGACGGCCTCGACACCCCGATCTCCCAGGGCGGCACCACGGTATCGGGTGGTCAACGTCAGCGCCTCGCCATAGCCCGTGCGCTGGTGCGCAAACCGTCGGTCTACCTCTTCGACGACGCGTTCTCGGCCCTCGACGTCGCCACGGACGCACGCCTACGCGCCGCACTCGCACCCGCGACGTCGGAGTCCGCCGTCATCATCGTCGCCCAGCGCATCTCGACCATCGTCGACGCCGAGCAGATCGTCGTACTCGATCGCGGTCGGATCGTCGGGATCGGCACGCACGACGAACTTCTCGCGACCTCCGAGACGTACCGCGAAATAGCGGAGTCTCAGCTCGCGATCGGAGAGTCTGCATGACCCGCGCAGGCGGCGCAGCCCCCGCTCCCCCGGGGCCAGGCCGCGGCCCGATGGCTGCGGGACCAGTCGTGGCCAAGGCGCGGTCGTTCGGCCCGTCGATCAAGCGGCTCATCGGATTACTGTTCTCCTACCGGACCTCGATGAGCGTCGTCGTGTTGTCGATCATCGGATCGGTGATCCTCACGGCGTTCGCACCACGAGTGCTCGGCGACGCCACCAACATCATTTTTGACGGCGTCGTCGGCAAGATGCTTCCCGCGGGGACCACCAAGGCGCAGGCGGTCGAGGGGCTGCGCGAGCGCGGCAACGGCACCCTCGCCGACATGGTGAACTCGATGAACGTCACCCCGGGTGTGGGCATCGACTTCGGCGACGTCGGCCGCGTCTTGTTGATCGTGCTCGCGCTCTACGTCGGCTCGGCGCTGTTGTCGTGGCTCGGTGCCTATCTGCTCAACATCGTCGTCGTCGGCACCGTGAAGCATCTGCGCGCAGAGGTCGAGGCAAAGATCCACCGCCTCCCTCTGAGCTACTACGACGCCACCGCGCGCGGCGATCTGCTCAGTCGCGTCACCAACGACCTCGACAATCTGTCACAGACGTTGCAGCAGACCATCTCCCAGTTGCTGAACTCCGTCCTGATGGTGATCGCGATCCTGGTGATGATGCTCTGGATCTCGCCTCTGCTGGCGCTCATCGCGCTTGTCACCGTGCCGCTGGCCGCGGGCGCAACCGCGCTGATCGCCAAGCGCTCCAAGCCGCACTTCCTGGCGCAGTGGTCGTCGACCGGCAAGCTCAACGCCCAGGTCGAAGAGGCGTTCACCTGGCACGAATTGGTGACCGCGTTCAATCGTCAGGCCGACGTCGAATCCGAATTCGACGAGCGCAACGAGAAGCTGTACCAGTCGAGTTGGCGTGCACAGTTCATCTCGAGCACCGTCATGCCGACGATCATGTTCCTCGGCAACCTCAACTACGTGGCGGTCGCCGTCGTCGGCGGACTGCGCGTGGCATCGGGCGCGTTGAGCCTCGGCGAGGTGCAGGCGTTCATCCAGTACTCACGTCAGTTCACGCAGCCGCTCACGCAGATCGGGTCGATGGTCAACCTGCTGCAGAGCGGCGTGGCGTCGGCCGAGCGCATCTTCGACATCCTCGACGCCGACGAACAGACCCCCGACCCGAAGAACCCGAAGACGCCCGAGCACGACCGTGGGCTCATCGAATTCGACGACGTCTCGTTCCGCTACGTCGCCGACAAACCGCTCATCGACGACCTCTCACTCGTCGCACGTCCCGGTCACATGGTCGCGATCGTCGGACCGACCGGCGCGGGAAAGACCACCCTGGTCAACCTCATCATGCGCTTCTACGACGTCGACTCCGGAACCATCACCGTCGACGGCGTCGAATCCCGTGAGATGACCCGCGACGACCTGCGCGAGCGCACCGGAATGGTGCTGCAGGACTCGTGGCTGTTCGGCGGAACCATCTACGAGAACATCGCCTACGGCGACCCCACGGCATCGCGCGAGGAGGTCCTCGAGGCCGCGCGCATGAGCCACGTCGACCACTTCGTCCGCATCCTGCCCGACGGCTACGAGACAATGCTCGACGACGAAGGCGGCGGCGTGAGTGCCGGTGAGCGACAGCTCATCACGATCGCGCGCGCCTTCCTCGCCCGCCCGACCATCCTGATTCTCGACGAGGCCACCAGCTCCGTCGACACCCGCACCGAGCTGCTCATCCAGAAAGCGATGGCCGCGCTGCGCACCGACCGCACGAGTTTCGTTATCGCGCACCGCCTTTCGACCATCCGCGACGCCGACGTCATCGTGGTGATGGAAGACGGGCACATCGTCGAGCAGGGCACCCACGACGGGCTGCTCGCCGCTCAGGGCGCGTACTGCCGGCTGTACCGCAGCCAGTTCGCCGGGGCCGTCGACTCGGAGGCTTGACCTTGCCCGGCAAATACACGTGTTTCTGACACTTACTCGCGAAACTTCACTCGCATCTGTCAGATACACGTGTATTTACGACGCCGCGCTGCCCATTCCGCCAATCTCCAAGCGCTCCAGCCACTCTCGCACCATCGGCACCATGCGGTTGCGTCGCAGATCGGCCCAGACCCATCGGATCACCATCGGTCCGAGGCGCCTGACGCCATCTTCGCGGGCCTTCTCGCGCTTCATCACGTCGAGCGCGGTGTCGTCGTCGCCCAGATCCTTGGTGTACTTCCGCATCCCGTCGAACTCGCCCACGAGCTTGCCCTCCCAGTCGTAGTCGACCTTGGCGACGAACTCGCCGTCGGCGTCGAAGTACTCCCGCTGCAGTCGTGGAATCGGCAGTTCGGCGACGATCATCTGACCTCTTCCCCACGATTCGCCCGCGTTGTCGGCCAGTGGGCTCGCGAACGCAAGCGCCCTGCGCGCGACGGCAACACCGCGGCGTCGAGAATCGAGGAGCGCCGACATCTTCTCGCGATCGGCACCGAGTCGCAGCGCGGAGTCGAGCACGGCGAGCGCCTGGAAGAAGTTGACGCTGCACGCGATGTCGACGGCGGTGACCTCCAGCGACGTCACCGCGATGCCGTCGATCACCGTGGTGTCCTCGGGCCCCAGACGACCTGAGTGCAGATGCCGCTGGGTTTCAATACGGCCGCCGGTCTTGTGCCCCGTGGTCAAGTGCACCCGCGCGAGATCGGGGAACAGCAGCGACATCCCGTGGAGCACGCCCGCCGACTGATGGCTCAGCGGCACGTCGGATTCGGACAGCAGCGTGGCCGCGACGGCCTTCAGCCGATGCGTGACCTCCGGCGTCCGGCTCTTGTCGGGCAGCACGTAGGCGCCGGGCCACACGCGTACAAGAGCGCCCGCGTCGACGGCGCGCGTGAGTTGCCGATCCGACGCGCCCGCGTCGAGC
This sequence comes from Gordonia sp. UBA7860, assembly GCF_002500165.1. NCBI lineage: Bacteria > Bacillati > Actinomycetota > Actinomycetes > Mycobacteriales > Gordoniaceae > Gordonia > Gordonia sp. UBA7860. The sequence continues at coordinate 19,654 of NZ_DLSO01000024.1, forward strand.
GCCGTGCGTCGCAGTATCAATCCGTGTTCGTTGACCGGGAAAGTGTCCATGCATGTTCGACGTCGACAACGCCGATCCGGATCCACCCGATTCCGACCTGTGCACAACCGACAGCCGAGCCGAAAGAAACACGCGCTTCTGACACATGCGCGCGGAACTTCGCTCGCATCTGTCAGAAACACGTGTTTCCTCGACGCCGCCCAATCGCCCCTCGACGCAGCGGCCCGCTCAGCGCTCCAGCTCGCCCGCGATTCGCTGCTCGATCTGGGCGGCGGCGACGTCGGGGATGTCGATGAGTCCGTCGAGCTCCTGGCGCGCCTTGCGGTAGGCGGCCTGGCGTTCCGCGGGCGTGGCGGCGGCGTCGGCGGCGACGGAGATCAGTTTGCGCGCGCGGTCGAGTGATTCGCGCTCGACGGGCGAGAAGTCGGACTGTTTCCGACGCCGCGCCTCGCGTTCTGCTGCGTCGAAGGAGGCCTCGTAGTCGCCGACGGCGTCGCGGTAGCGCTCGAAGTCGAGCGGGTCCAGCTTCTGGTCGGCCGACGTCGGGCGCAGATCGTCGGCGCGGATCTTCGCGCGATGGAACGCGAGCGTCAGCGGCTCGCGCATGTCGGTCATCATGGGGAACTCGATCAGCGTCGCAAGGTCGAGTTCGTACCCGAACCATCGCTGATCTATCGCGTCGTGCTTCTCGAGCACCTTGGTGACGGACGCCTTGTCGGCCTGGGTGAGTCGTAGCCGTTCGGTCTGTGCACTCGCCTTGACGCGGGCAAGTTCGATCTTGTCGCGTCGACGCTTCTCGTTGTACCGCGCGAGCGAACCGAACCAACCACCGGCGACTCCACCGATCGGAAATATCAGCCACCAGTAATCGCCCGCGAAGTGCAGGAACTGATCCATGAGACAACAGTACCCACGTCACGGGCCCCGACCACCGCGTCAACGTGGCCAAAGCCGACGCCCCGACGTTGCTGTTCGACACCATCGATGACTGGCAGAACTGGCTGGCCGACAACCACGACTCGTCGTCGGGAATCTGGTTGGTGTTCTGGCGCAAGGACTCCGGCCGCGTCGCGCTGGACTACGACCAAACCGTCCGCGAGGCGCTGTGCTGGGGTTGGATCGACGGACACACCCGCACACTCGACGAGCAGCGTCGCGGTATGTGGTTCACGCGCCGCGGCCGTACCAGCGCGTGGTCGGCGTCGAACAAGAAGCGTGTCACCGAACTCCTCGCCGCCGGCCGCATGCAACCGGCCGGTCAGGCGGTGATCGACGACGCCAAGGCGCGCGGCCTCTGGAACCTCCTCGACGACGCAGAGGCGGGCGTCGAGCACCCCGAGCTGACCGCGGCCCTCGACGCGACGCCGCAGGCGCGCGAGCACTGGGACGCGTTCCCGCCGAGTGCACGGAAATTCGCGCTCACGCAGATCGCGATGGCACGCAAACCCGAGACCAAGTCGACGCGCATCGCGACCATCGTCGAGCGCGCAGCACGCAACGAGCGCCCCTCCTGAGCCGCGCGTCCTACAGATCGGGGATGGGTAGGTCGAGGTTCGGAGCGATGATTCCGCCATCGACCTCGAGCACCTTGCCGGTCACATACGCACCGGCGGGCGACGCGAGGTAGACGGCCGCGGCAGCGATGTCTTCGGGCTCCCCGAGACGGTGCATCGGTGTCGCGTTCTCGATCGCCGTCCGCATGGTGTCGTCGGCGGCCACGATGTCGAGCGCCGACGTCAGGATCGCACCGGGCGCGATCGCGTTGACTCGAATACGCGGATTGAGGTCCATCGCCGCGAGCCGCGTGTAGTGCGCGAGCGCGGCCTTGGCCGTCCCGTACGCCGCGTACGCACGGCCGGGTAGCCGCCCCATCGCTGAGGTGATGTTGATGATCGATCCCGAGCCCGCAGTCTCCAACACTCGCGGAACCGCGGCCGTGACCAGCGCGTGAGCATTGGCGACGTTGAAACCGAAGGCGTCGCTCAGATTCTTCGGTGAGGTGTCGAGCAGCGGTCGTGGCATCGCGCCGCCCACGTTGTTCACGACGGTGTCGAGCCGCCCGAAATCGTCGATGGCGGTCTGCGCGAGGGCTGCCGCAGCGTCGGGATCGGAGAGATCGGCGACGACGACGCGCGCCCGTCTCCCCCGGTCGGCGACCTGCGCGGCCACCTTCTCCAGTTCGCCTTCGCTGCGCGCGGAGATCACCACGTCGGCGCCCGCCTCGGCGTACGCGACAGCGATCGCCGCTCCGAGTCCGCGCCCCGCGCCCGTGATGACCGCGACGGTGTCGTCGAGTCGGAATCTGTCCAGGATCACGACTCCTGACAATGCCACAGAACTGCAACACGTTCTAGATTTTCACAGAGGAGTGCGGCACGACCTACGACGACCGGCCCGCCACCCAGTCCATGTCGGAGTAGCGGTCGCCTGCGGGGCGCAGCGTCGACAATCGCGCGAGCTGATCTGAACTCAATTCCACCGACAGCGCGCCGAGGTTCTCGTCGAGGTAGCGCGTGCGCTTGGTGCCGGGGATCGGGACGACGTCGTCACCCTGAGCGAGCAGCCACGCCAACGCGACCTGACCCGGCGTGGCGCCGACCTCGGTTGCCAAGGTGCGTATCTCGTCGACGAGAGCGAGGTTGTGGTCGAGGTTCTCGGCCTGCCACCGCGGAAGTCTCGAACGGAAGTCGCCGTCGGAAACCTGCACTGCCGCAGCAGATCCCGTCAACATGCCGCGACCAAGCGGACTGTAGGGCACCATCGTGACGCCGAGTTCGCGTGCGGCAACGACATCCGACGATTCGACGTCGCGACTGAACAGCGACCACTCCGATTGCAGCGCAGCGATGGGGTGCACTGCAGCTGCGCGACGCAGGGTGTCTGCGTTTGCCTCACTGATCCCGAGCTCGCGGACCTTTCCGGCGCCCACCAACTCTGCCATCGCCCCGACAGTGTCTTCGATCGGCAGCTTCGGGTCGACGCGATGCAGGTAGTAGAGGTCGATGGTGTCGACGCCGAGACGTCGCAGCGAGGCGTCGACCGCTGACCGCACATACGCAGGCGAACCGTCGGTTTCGCCGTTGGGATAACCGGTTTCGGGATCGATCACGATACCGAACTTGGTCGCGAGCACCACGTCGTCTCTGCGGTCGGCCAGGACCTGCGCGAGGAGTTCCTCGTTGGCGCCCACGCCGTAGACGTCTGCGGTGTCGAGCAGGTTGACCCCGACGTCGAGTGCGTGATGCAGCGTCGCCGTCGCCTCGTCCTGGTCGGCCTCGCCATATGCGAAACTCATTCCCATACAACCCAATCCGAGCGGTGAGACCTCGAGGGAACCGATGCGCCTGCGGTTCGCGGTTGTCGAGTCTGTTGATGCGGTCATGGCTGTGTCCTTCATGGCTGCGTCCTTCCGCCGTAGGTGGCGATCTTGTATTCGGTTGCTGCCAGCGACAGCGTGAGTTCGGAGATCTGGCGTCGAATGGTGTCGCGGTGTTCGAGCAGCATCTCGAGCCGCTCCGGAACGGTGTCGTCGCCCTCGTCGACCAGTTCGACGTAGTGCTGGAGGTCGCGAATGGCCATGCCCGACAGTCTCATTCGCGTCAGGAAGGCGAGTCTGCGCACGGCGTCGGCGTCGTAGTGGCGGTTGCCCGACGCGTCGCGGGGCACGTCGACGAGTCCGATGCGCTCGTAGTACCGCAAGGTGTGCGCCGAGACGTCGAGCATCGCGGAGGTCTGGGCGATGGTCAGCGGTTCGTCGATCTCGTCGGCTTCGACAAGGCGGTGGATGACCTCGACCGACAGCGGACCGTCGAGTTCGTTCAACGTGGCCAACGCCCTGCTCATGAGGTGATCTGTGCTCATGACAGCAACGCTAGGCCTTAGAGCGCGCTCTAACGCAACACCTGATCGACAATCGCAACGAGCGGCAGCGTGGCGTCGACGATCATCCCCTGCTCGTCGGGTCCGAGCGGTTCGAGTGCGGCGAACTGGGAGTCGACGAGCGCCGCGGGCATGAAGTGGCCCCGCCGCCCGCGCACGCGCGCCTGTGCTGCGTCGTGGTCGAGGGCGAGCATCACGAAGAACACCCCGGGAGCCTTGCTGCGCAGTCGATCCCGATAGGCGCGGCGCAACGCCGAACAGGCGGCCACGCCGTCGTCGTGCTCGGCGAGCCAGGTACCGACCACATCGAGCCAGGGCAGCCGATCGGCGTCGGTCAGTGGATGTCCCGCAGCCATCTTCGCGATGTTGGCGGCCGGGTGCAGATCGTCGGCGTCGACGAACGGCACCGCCAGGCGTGCTGCGAGCGCCAGGCCGACAGTGCTTTTCCCGCACCCCGACACCCCGCAGACGACGATGGGGGACTCAGTAATCGTGACCAGCCGCCACGGTCGACACGAGGTCGTCTCCTGCGCGGAATCGACGGATGTTCTCCGCGATCCACGGTGCGAGCTCGCGGGTGAGACCCGACGACGGGTTGGCGATGTGCGGTGTGATGATCACGTTCGACAGCGACCACAGCGGATCGTTGCGCGCGGGCGGTTCTGGATCGGTCACGTCCAGCGCGGCACCAGCGATCTCATGCCCCTTGAGCGCCCAGTACAGCGCCTGTTGGTCGACGAGCGGTCCGCGTGCGACGTTGACCACCCACGCGTGGGAGGGCAACTGCGCCAACACCTTTCCATTGATCAGGTGATGGGTTTCCGGAGTCGACGGCGCGGCGAGGACCACGTGATCGCACGTCGACCACACCTCATCCATCCGCGACGACGGCAGCGTGCGCTCGGCGCCGTCGACCTCGCGTCCCGAATGGTTCACCGCGAGAACCGAAGCGCCACAAGCCTTCAGACGTGGGATCAGCGATCTCGCGATGCCGCCGGCCCCGATGATCGCCACGGTCGCGCCGCGCAGTGTGCGCACTGCGGGATCGATGTGGTCTTTGTCCCAACCCCACCGCACCGACGTGTTGATCTGCCGGAGACCCGCGAGCAGGAGCGCGAGCGCATGCTCGGCGACGTTCTCCGCATAGAAGCCCGACGCGTTCGTCCACACACGCTTGTCGTCGAGAACGCCTGCGGAGACGAACTCTTCGATCCCCGCCGTCTTCAACGCCACCCATTCGACGGTGTCGGGGAGACCGGGGAAACCCGACGCTCCGCCAAGCCAGATCAGGACTCGCGCGGCGTCGAGGTCGGTTTGTGTCGCGCCGACGCCGTCGAGCGCCGCGGTGATGTGCTGATCACGTTCGGGGAGGACGGCGACCGTGATCGTCGAATCAGATTGTGAGGCAGCCGAACTCATCACTCACGCCCAGCGAGTTTCTGTGCGGCAGATGTTGCCAGCGTGTCGGCGATCTCGTTGTAGTGATCTCCCGCGTGACCTTTGACCCATTTCCAGGTCACCTCGTGCACCTTCTCCTCCTCGATGAGGCGGCACCACAGGTCTGCATTCTTCACGGGTTTCTTGTCTGCGGTTTTCCACCCGTTGCGCTGCCAGCCACTCACCCACTTCATGATGCCGTTTCGGACGTAACTCGAGTCGGTATAGAGGATCACCTTCGACGGCTTGGTCAGTGCGGCGAGGCCCTCGATCGCTGCCGTCAATTCCATCTTGTTGTTGGTGGTATCGGGCTCAGCACCGGAGATCTGCTTCTCGTGGCCGCGGTATCGCAGGACCGCACCCCATCCGCCCGGCCCGGGATTGCCCAGGCAGGCGCCGTCGGTAGAAATTTCGACGACGTCTGCGGCGGCCGATGCGGCCGTCACCAGTGCGTTGTCATCATCGTTCACGAGAGTCTCTGACACTCCTCCCAGGTTACCCACTGCCATGATCGCTGTGAATTGCATAGAGTTGGTTGCATGCCGGTCTGGGATCCGAGTCGATACCTACAATTCTCCGACGCTCGTGCCCGCCCCTTCCTCGATCTGATCGCCGAGGTGCCGACCAATCCGTCGACCATCGTCGACCTCGGATGCGGGCCTGGGCAGCACACCAAGCACCTACGCGAACGCTGGCCGGAGGCCCTGGTCCTAGGAATCGACGCCTCGACCGAGATGATCGCCGAGGCCATCCGCGAGAACATGGACGGGCTGGCCAACTACGACGTCGCCGACCTCACCGAGTGGACACCTCCAGAACCCGTCGACCTGTTCTTGTCGAACGCGGTGTTCCAGTGGGTCCCCGATCAGGAAGTCGCGATCGAGCGACTGCTGCCCCATCTCAACGACGGCGGCGCCTTCGCGATCCAGGTGCCCAACAACACCGGCGCGGCCACGTACCGCAGCCTCAACGAACTCGCCGAGGAGGAGCCCTACTCGCAGTACTGCGGCGATGTCCGGCGGCTGCCGTGGCTAGCACCCGACTTCTACCTCAACTTCTTTGCCGAGCGCGGCTTCGAGGTCAACGCGTGGGAGTCGACGTATCTGCACGTCCTCAAGGACAAGGGCGACGACCCGGTCTTCGACTGGATCTCCGGCACCGGCGCCCGCCCCTTCCTCGAAGCGCTACCCGACGAACTGCGCGACGACTTCAGCGAAGAGCTCAAGCGCCGACTCCGCGCCGCCTACCCCGCCCGCGACTGGGGCACGGTGCTGCCCTACCGCCGCACGTTCGCCGTGGCCGTTCTGCCGCGCTGATCGAGCCGCCCCCGCTGATCGAGCCCGCCCCCCCGCTGATCGAGCCCGCCCCCGCTGATCGAGCCCCCCCGCTGATCGAGCTTGT
>NZ_DLSO01000024.1:26659-70307 GCF_002500165.1 Gordonia sp. UBA7860
GAGCTTGTCGAGATCACACCCCCACCGGCCGCACGCCCGTGTACACGCCCTCGGGCCGAAACCGCAGCCGCTTCTCGCCATACTCCTCGAGCGCGTGCGCGGTCCACCCGACCATCCGCGCGACGGCGAAGATCGTCTCCGCGGCATCGGGGCGCATCCGATAGCTCAGGGCGAGCGCGGCCAACGCGAAGTCCGAGTTGACGAATGTCGACGACCCCAGCGCACCCATCACACTCGACACCGCTCTCATCACACGCGGGTCCCCGTCACCCGCGTCCCGCAGCATTTCCATCAACGTCACCGCGCGCGGGTCGCTCTGCCGGTAGACGACATGCCCGGTACCCGGAATCCGATCGCCCATGCGCAAGCGTTCACCGACAACCGACTCCGGATCGTCGAGAGCTTGGGCAAGAAACCGGTACGCGAAAGTCGTTGCGCCGCCGTGCATCGGACCGTCGAACGCGCCGAGGCCCGCACTGATCACCGCGTACACGCTTCCCCTCGCGCTCGCCGCAACGCGGGCTGCGACCGTTCCCGCGGACAGATCGTGGTCGGCGAGCAGCACGAGCGCCGCATTGAGCATCCCCACCCGCTCCGGCGTCAAGGGCTCGTCTGACAGAAGGGGCCAGAGCCGCGCCGCGAATCCATCAACGCCGACATGAGAATCGTCGACGACTTCGGTTCCGACGATCGCCTCCAGAATCGTCACCGCCTTGTCGGCCACCGCTGCGGGATCGAGTTGATGCCTGCGCGCGTCGTCGGCTCCGAGGAGGTCGACGATCAGCCGGATTCGATCAAGACCTCGCGCGGTCGGGCCAAGCGCGGCGTCGACTCGCCCCGGCACATCGCCGACCACTCCTGGCGGAGTATCTAGCCACGATTGCTCCCACAACAGTGCCGCCACCTGCTCGAATGACATGTCCCGCGCCAGGTCGCCGACGTCGTGTCCCCGGTAGTACAGCCGGTCGTCGTGCAGATAGGACAGTTGCGTCCGGATGCGTTCGACGACGCCCGCCGGCGGCCGTGGACGGCCTTCGGTCAACAACTTCTCGACCTCGTCGACCGGAAACACGCTCCCCGAGACACCGTCGATCCGCTGACTCTGCAACCGTCCACGACTGACGTAGGCGTAGACCGTTGATGTCTTGACCCCCAACACCTTTGCGACCTGTGCTGTCGTCAAGTAGTCGCGTCCGTCATGGTGCACAGGGGTCGGCCAGCGGCGTCGATGAATGCGTTGCACATATTGATTGAATCAACATTGACGATGATGCACCAAGGGGTGATCGTTGCAGTCATGACTGATGTGCTGATCGCGCCCGCAGGCCTCGCGAACGTCGTCGTTGCCGACACCGAAATCGGCGATGTCCGTGGCGATGAGGGCTTCTACCACTACCGTGAATTCTCGGCGCTCGACCTCGCGCGCACCAAGACCTTCGACGACGTGTGGTTCCTGTTCGTGCACGGGCGTCTACCCGACGAGGCAGAGTTGCGCTCCTTCGTCGCGGCGACCAGAGCGCTGCGGACACTCCCCGACGAGATATCCGGCATCCTGGCGACGTCGGCAATGCTCGGTGGAGAACGTGAACTCCTGACCGGTCTGCGCACGGTGATGTCGGCGCTCGGCCCCACCTTCGGGGTGCGGCCCCTCTGGGATTCCGACGCGCAGGCGCGGCAATTCGACGCTCTGCGGGCAACCGCACTCACGCCGACGATCCTCGCAGCGCTGCACCGCATTCGCACAGGCCAGGAGCCGCTTACGCCGCGAGACGACCTGAGCGTCGCAACCAACTGGCTCTACCTCATCACCGGCACCGAGCCATCACGGGAGTACGCCCGCGCCGTCGAGCAGTACCTCATTCTGACCATGGATCACGGATTCAACGCCTCGACCTTCACCGCGCGTGTCATCGCGTCGACAGGAGCCGACGTCCACGCGGCCTTGTGCGGCGCGCTCGGCGCATTCTCGGGTCCGTTACACGGCGGCGCCCCCGATCGCGCGCTCGACTCCCTCGACGAGATCGTCGCCCATGGCGACGCCCTGACGTGGGCGCGCGAGCAGGTGGCGCAGCGTCGTCGGATCATGGGTTTCGGTCACGCCGTCTACCGCACCGAAGATCCGCGATCGGTGCTGTTGCGAGAGGTCGCGCAAGGTCTCGGCGGACCGACGGTCGACGCCGCGATCGCGGCGGAACAGGCGATCGTGCAGGCGTTGGCCGAAGCGCACCCCGACCACCCGCGCTACGCCAACGTCGAGTTCTACGCCGGCGTGGTGATGGACGCCTGCGGCATTCCACGCTCGATGTTCACGCCGACCTTCGCGGTGAGCCGCACGGTCGGGTGGTGTGCCAACATCCTCGAACAGGCGAACAGCCGCAAGATCATTCGGCCCGCCGCTCGCTATGTCGGTCCGCCACCACCCGAGCGGCCACTCGTGATCTGAACGCTCAGGTCAGGACCAACGACGCTTACTCGCGCACCAGAGTCGGTGCGACACTGTACACATGACACGTCGAGCAGTGCTGATCAGAGCCATCAACGTCGGAGGCGCGAAAGTTCCGATGAAGGAATTACGCAGCATCGCAGCCGATCTCGGGGCAACCGACATCTCGACGTACATAGCTTCTGGCAACCTGATCTGCACGCCACCCGCGGCATCGAACCATTTCGACAGAGCACTCGAGGCTGCAATCGAGCAGCGCTACGGATTCTTCCGTGAAGTGATCAGTCGTTCCCGCGACGAGCTCGTGACCGCTCTCGACATCCACCCTTTCGATGTCGTCGACGAGAAGTTCTCCTACGTCTACTTTCTGGTCGACGCGCCACCGGAGGATCGATTGAAAGCGTTCTCGGACAAGGACTTCGGCAATGATCTTTGTGAGGTCGTCGGCTCCGACCTGCACATCCGCTACGCAGAGGGCGCAGGCACCTCGAAGCTGACGGCACCCGTGATCGCCCGAGGACTCGGCGTACAGGGCACGGGTCGCAACCTACGCACCGTCCGCAAGCTGATCGAGTTGACCGCCTGAGATCACACGCGCCCGATGGTGCTGATCGCGGCGTCGATATCGCTGCGCTGCTGCTCGGCGGGCGTCTCCCACAGCTTCTTCGGTAGTTCCTCGAGTTCGACGATGGCGGCATCGATCGCTTCGAGCTCCGACTCCCGCCCCTCCTCGGGGAGCGTCGAGGCGTGAATGAGCTTGTCGTCCAAGTCGAACACGGCTGCGTCGAGGCGGTCGCGCTCGGCCACCAGGCCGGCGTCGTTGGCGATCCACGGGTTCTGGTGCACGTCGGCAATCGCGTAGCGGATTCGACGGTGCATCCGAGCCTCCCGCGAGGTCGACGTCGTCCAGTCATCCGGGGCGCGGCTCGGCTGGCCGGGGATGAGGTCGTTGGAGCGGGCGAAGCGTCGAACCCGCTTGTCGGAGTCGACGGCGAACCACGCCGCTCCCGCCAGAATGATCAACGCGACCACGATGGTCACGATGATGACGATCCACGCGACCGCGTTCATGACTGGACTCCCTGCACCGACACCTCACCCGACACGGACATAAGTCCGACCTTAGCCGTGGTGACGCGCCGCGACGTCGGGATGCGCGCGTGTCCTCGACTTCCACGCGTTCTCGCCGTACGTCGAGTAGAGCGGATTGGCCGGATCCTCTTCGACACCGCGTGAGAGTTGCGCGAGGTCGGGCGGGAGGGCGAGCGTCGGGACCCGGGCGTCGAGCGCCGGATTGAGGAAGTAGGGGATCGAGATCCGATCGGTGCCCGGCGCCGGGGCGAGCACCCGATGTCGCGTCGCCCGCAGGAAGCCCCCCGTCGCGACCTCGAGCAGTTCTCCGATGTTGACGATGAAGGCGCCCTCGAGCGGCGGCGCGTCGATCCACTCGTCTGCGCCCGCCTCGACCTGCAGGCCTGTCGAATCCGGTTCGACGAGCAGCAGTGTCAGAACGCCTGAATCCTTGTGTGCGCCAACGCCTTGCGATGTCTGGGTGGTGCCCGGATAGCGCACCACCTTGATCAGGGTGGCCGGTGCCGTCGCGAAGGCGTCGTCGAAGACGGTCGCGTCGCCGGTGAGTGCGTGCGCCCAGTGACGCAACAGCTCGAGCCCGACCCCCGACAGCGCTGCGTCCCACTTTTCGAACGCGGGACGCAGCTCCGGAAGGGCAGACGGCCACAGGTTCGGCCCCTGCAGATTCCAATATCCCTGAGCGTTCTCGATCACGTCGCGCTCGGGGCCGATGTCGATCTGTTCGCGCCAGTCGACCTGCGAGTTGGTGAGTTCTCCGCCGAGGCGCGAGTAACCGCGGAAGTGAGGGCTCTCGAGTTGGCTGATCTCCTCCTTGGCTTGCGCGGGAAGCGCGAAGAAACGCCTGGCCAGAGCCAAGATCTCGTCGATCTGCTGTTGCGGGACGCCGTGTCCGACGAGGTAGAAGAAGCCGACTCGGTGCGTCGCGTCGAGGAGCGCGGATTCGAATCCCACGGGATCGGAAGCTGCCGTGGAGAGGTCGATGATCGGTAGACCCATCGGTCCATTATCTACCCGAGCGCAATTCGGCTCCTACGCGCTCGGCACCCTCGCCGCCGCGACCGCGGCAGTGTTGACGCGGGTCAACACTGCGTGCAGCTCTTCGAGATCAGCCAGCTCGACGCCCAGCGCATCGACGACGGCTCCGGGAATCGACAACGCCTGCTCACGCAGAGCACGCCCCGACGACGTGAGTTCGACGTCGACGTTGCGCTCGTCGTCGCCGCGACGTCGTCTCACGATGAGCTGCTGTTGTTCGAGTCGCTTGAGCAGCGGTGAGAGCGTGGCGGAGTCGAGCTGAAGCACCGCGCCAATCTCTTTGACCGCCCTCGGTTCCGATTCCCAGAGCGCGAGCATGACCAGATACTGCGGATGCGTCAGGCCGAGCGGCTCGAGCAGTCGGCGATAGATGCGCAGCACCGAACGATTCGCCACGGCCAACGCGAAACAGACCTGCCGCTCCAGGAGCAGCGGATTGATGCCCATGTCGTGCGGATTGGCCGTGTCCTGCGAACTCACGTATTCAGTGTGTCATATTCAATCGTTCGCTATCGATTGGCGAGGCGCTCAGGTGGCGGTGCTCGGCGCGTCGGGGTCGGGCTGCGACGGCCTGCCCGCTACAAGGTCGGCAAGCTTGAGTCCGTAGGAGCCGAACCGCGCGTCGAAATGCTCGGCGCGATACGTGGCTCGGTTCTGTTTTGCCTTCGAATAGTGTTTGCGTGCCCATCGAGAACCGGGGCGCGCCAACCGAATTGCGCCGATCCACGCGACCGGCGGGAGGTAGGCGCCGATCACCGCCGTCGAATACTTGCCCTTGGCCACGCAGACAAGCAGCACGCCGATGTGCACGACGAGTACCACGAGAATGACGAGATGGCCTGCGCCGAACCGCGCCGATTCGTCGTCGTCGGTGGTGACGGGATTGAGACCGAGCAGCAGGAGCCCGAGTGCCGCCACCGTGAGGGCAACCACCTGCACCGAGAGTTGTCCCTCACGCGACCAGTACACGTCCTGCATGTGCAGGATCATCGCGAACTCGTCGAGCACCAACGACGCCCCGATACCGATGAGCACTGCCGCGATCTCCCCGGCGGGCGCGGTGCCGTCGGCGGCCACGGAGGTGATGGCGCCGATGATCAACAGGATGATCCCGGGTACCGCGTGATGGATGTGCACGCCGCCGGAGACATTGTTGCGGAACGGTCCTCTACCCGCGCGGATCAGGCGGGTGATGACGCGGGTGATGACGAACGTCAGCAGAAACGCCACGAAGAGCAGCGCCAGTGGTAGTCCCGCCGGACCGTGGTTCATTACTTCGGAGTGATCCCGGTGCGCTGCTGCTCGATCTTGAGACAGCGATCCTCGACGTAGAGCAGGCCGGCTTCCTCGGCGATCGCGCGCGCCTCCGGAGACGTGATCCCCAACTGCAACCAGAGCGCCTTCGCGCCCGCGGCGACGGCTTCACGGGCGATCTGCGGGCAGTCGGCCGACGGGCGGAAGACGTCGACGAAATCGACCTGCTCCGGAACGTCGGCGAGGGTCGGGTAGACGGTCTCCCCGACAATCGTCTCGGCAGTGGGATTGACCGGAATGATGCGCCAGCCCAGCGACTTCATCAGCGCGGGAACCCCGTTCGACGGCTTGGCGGGGTTGGCGCTGGCCCCGACAAGCGTACGACTTGAACCGTTCTTATATGAGAACGGTCCCGCTCGGTGTTCCAGCACCGGACGAGACCTCGGCCCACAACGGATCGGAATTCCGTCATGAACCATGCCCGGATCATACATCTCGCCGATGTCATCACGATCATCGTGACAGCTTCGCTTTATCTCTTTCCTCTCGCTGTCCTCCGCGTCTGCATCGACCTGGGGTGGCACGCATGAGCCTCACAGTTGTCGCAGTTCGACGCTCGGAACCATCGGATCTGTCCCAGTTCGGCATCACCGTCAAGCAACGCAACGAGTCGCCGACCTACACGGCTGAGGACGGCGTCGTGTGGAAGTCTGCGTGCCTCATCTATGTCTGGGACGACGGGCGGATGACGGTAGTTGTGTTGACGGCGCTCACTGAGCGAGAACTCGGAGTCGTCTACGGACTCGCAGAAGACGTGTTCAGTGCCGGCGTCGCGAAATGCAAATACGAGAAGTGGACGCGGCTGCGGAAGACCAATCGGCGTCGCATCGGCGGGTACCGGGTTCACTACTACGTGCGTGCCGACGACGCTGATCCCCATAAGAAGTGGATGTCGGCGGCGATGGGCGACGAGCCAGAGAAGCTGTTGAGCACGTTGAAGGAGTCGGTTGACACCGAGGTCTCCGAGCAAGACCGGGGCACTGTGCAGCACTGAGGTGCTCAGCACGGGGCTGCTCTTCACCAACAAGTGGATAAGAGCAGACCGACCTGACGACTATGCCGCAACCGTGGGTGTCATGTACACGGTTGGCCCCGCGCGGTGCTCATCACCGCGACTGCATGGCGAATTTCACCACGCAGCCTCCTAACGCCCTGACGGCTCAACCGTTGTGCTCATCTCAACGGTTGCCGGGTTCAACTCCCAGCAAGGGCACTCAGCGCACGCAACCACTCCAACCGCGTGCCCGTCGTTTCCCGGTGAGCTCGACGAAAACCAGCCACCAGCACGTAGCCCAGTCCCTCACCGTGCTTGAGGGCCACCACTCGCGTCGTCGCGAAACGCGAGAGAAGGTGCCATGACGATCACACCTGTCCAACGGACACGGTGCTAGCAGTCGTGGCCGGACGCGATAGGGGCATGGTTGTCGTGGGTCGAACGGGATGGGGTTCAACGCGCGGCCACCCGTAGGGTGTCGATACAAGCGGTAGCTGCATTGAGAGTTTCCCAACGCAGGCCCACGACCTACTCCGAAGCCCTGAACGTGACATAGGCATCGCAGGACGTGATGAAACAACTCGGGCCACTCGTCTGCTCCAAATACGGCAGACCATCCGAGCCATTCACCCGAATGTGCTTGAGCTTCTCCGGCTCGCCACACGCCGCGCAATCGTTTCCAGTCAGTTCAAACCACGAGGCCATAAACGGACAATAGCCCCAAAATATCGAGACCGGGGGAACCACCTGACTGGCCGAGGTAGTCAGGTTTTTCTCTCCCCCGGCGAAAATGCCCTAGGAAGAGGTCTGCCGGGTAATGCCGGGGCCATAGAATCCGTGACCGTGAACCTATGGCAGGTTGTCCCAGTAGCAGCGCTCGTCTCGACGGTTGTAACGCTCGTACTCCGATGGTTCGACCGGCCTAGACCAGTAATCCGCCTCGAGGGTCGGCTCGTAAGCGACGCGCGCCTCGGCTCTGGCTTCAACGGCAGATATTGGCCTGCCCCCTGCACCCTAATGAACATTGGCGACGGCGATGCCTACGACGTCAGACTTTTCGGATCGAACTGCGATCCAGGCGTTGAAACGGAAGGTGGACACTGGGCGTACTCCATGCCTGTCATTCACTCAGGTAGCACGGTCAGAATCCACTTAGGGCTTCCAGAAACATGGAGCGAGGCCGACGCTTCCGTCATTGTGACCTGGGCGCCACGGCCTGGCAGGTGGTTTCGTCGGCGTTCTACTTTTCCTATCCAGAACCTTCCAGTCGAGGAACTGCTTCCACCAGGCGCGTTGCCCATCGTGCAGATCCCGCACCGCGCGCGCTCAACGCGAGCACTCGAGGCACGCTCCATCCGTGCGCAACGCCAGAATGCGAGCCGAGAAGCCGATCAGTAGCCAGCCCCGGGCCATCGGAGCCGAAACCGCTGTGACCTGCGAAAATAAAAAAACCTGACTACCTCGGCAGTCAGGGTGTGGGGGGTGTCTGGATATTTGGTGGGGGTGCCGGGATGGGTAGACCCCCGCTCGCCCGTGGTGGGTTTGCGGGGGTCTGATGTCGGCGCGCTGGTCGGTCTGTGAGCTGGAAAGTCCACTGGTGGGGACGGGGGCTCTCGCGGCCATGCATTCCCGTTGCTGGAACTGGAGTTACGGCGAGGGTGTGTTTGACGCGCCGAACGTTGTGGGGGTTACCGGAACCAGGTTGCGGCGTCGGTCAGGTCGTCGGTGTCGGCGGCGTGCCCGATCTCGGTTCGGGGGACGGCGGTCTCGTCGGGGACGGAGGCGAGGACGTCGGCCATACCGGGGTCTGCGGTGATGAGTGTGACCCAGTGGTCACGTCGGGCCGGGGTGATCTTGCCCGCTCGGATCGCATCGTTGACCTGGCCGTCGATCTTGGCTTTCGCGGCAGCGGCTTTGACCTGTCGGCCTTCGGCGGCTTCGGTGCGGAGCGCGGCGAGGCTGTCGCTGTCGATGACCTCCATGCCGATGCGCTTCGCGGCAGCGGCGACCGCAGACGGCTTGGCGTCCTTGCTGTCGCCGGTGTTGGCGGCTTGCTTGGCGAGGTCGTCGATGACGGCGAGTATCGCGTCGGCGTCGGCGGGGTCGGTGTCGGCGGGCAGGCCCAGCAGTTCGAACAGTTGGCTGGTCTGGTCGTCGGTGAATGTCAGTGCCATGATCGTCTCCTTTATCCGGCGAGGCCGGTGATCTTCTTGGCGGCGTAGGGGCGGTCGACGGCGAACGCGGGCACACAGTAGGCCTGCACCCACGTGGAGCGCGTCGAGCGGTCGTCCCACTTGTCGACGGTCAGTGGGGCTTCGAATCCGACCGTGCCCACAGCACCGGCCTGCACTGCCCACCCGGTTCCGGCAGCGACGCGCGGGTTGGCGAACAGCGTCACGCCTGCACTCTTGAGCATGGCGTCGAGTCCGTCACCGTAGGCGACGCGCAGGCTGTGCGCTTCGTTCGGGTGTACGACCAGCAGGTCGTGGGTGACGCCGAGTTCCTCGAGGTCTGCGGCCAACTGTGCGGCCGAGAGGTCGGCGGTCGGCCGGGAGCCGGACGGGGTGAGTTGTGTTTCGGGACCGACGAGAACCAGATCCGACCAGTCGTGCCCGGTGACGGCTTCGATGGTGGCGTCGGCAATGGCGCCCATCGCGGCGACGTCGAGCTTGCGGGCAATCGTGTTCGACAACTGCGTAGTCTGCTGGTCTAGGTAACTGACGTCGTTGCGGCCGATCTGTTCGTCGCTGATCTGAAACTTGCCGCCCCAGTCCTCGACGACGGCGAGTTTGGGTTCGGGATCGACACCCTCGACAACCCGGTATTCGTTACCGGGAGAACGCTTCTCGACGTCGGTGGAGTAGAAGTCGGACGCCTGCACCACCGAATAGAGCATGCCGCCCCCGGTGACAGGTGCGCCGAGGTTGGAGAAAAACTTCGGCAGCAACAGTTGTTCGTCGGCGAGCTTGGCGATCTGGTTGCGGATGAGGGCGGGTTGCTTGAGTGCGACATCGACGGTCAGTCGACGCCCGGTCAGTTCGGGGATCAAAGCGTTGGGCATGGGTCAGTTCCTCTCAGAGAAGCGCGATTTCGGCGTCGGAGTTGTTGGTGGCGGCGGTGACGGCGTAGCCGACGACTTTGCCGCTGGTGGCGGTGATGACGCGGCCCGCGGTGCCGACCTCGACGTCGGCGCCTGCGGCGATCGCTGCTCCTGCGGTGACTTTGACAACGCCGTCACGTGCGACACCGACGAGCTCTCCGTTGTTGGCGTCGTGCTTGGCGACACCGAATGTGCGGGCACCTGCGGCGGCGGGTGCCACTGCAAGGTTGCCGTCCGCGGTGCGGTTGCCTGAGATTGCGACGAATCGGCGTGCGGTGATGGCGGCGGTCGCCTGGGCGGTGACATCACCACCGGGCGCGTACACGCGCGGGTTGGAGATAGAGGTCGACATGTTAGAGCACCTTCCGTTGGTTGCGGCGACGTCGAGCCGCGGCGATGAGAATGGTTGTGCGGTAACCGGTGTCGGGCCATCCGGCACCAGTGGTTGTGAGGGCGACACGTTTGCGGGCTGACGCGGCAACCAGATCCTGTAGCGAATCAAGGGACGTGATGGCGGGTGCGGCTTCGCCGAGCAGCGCGAGGCCGGTCAAAGCCAGCGGCCACACCGTGCCAGCACCGTCCTGAAAGTCGTAGGCAGCTTCCACGGAACGGTCCGGGTAGTGCAGTGGTGCGGCGTCGGCCAACCATGCCGGCATCACGAGATCACCGACCAGAGTGTCGCCGTTGTTGGTTGTGCGTAGTTTGTCGACGAATCCGAAACTGGGTGTGCCGTCGAATCGTTCGTCGGTGTGGCCGAGTTTGATCGGGGGTTTGCGTACGGCTCCCGCTGTGAAGGCGTCGATCATGGCGGCGATGTCGGCGCGGGTCACTGTCCACGGTCCGGTGGAAGCTTCCCAGGTGCCTACCTTCACCAGTTCGACGCCGGTGACGCGTTTTTCAGCCACGGTCACCCCTGTCGTTCGGCGCGGGCGACCACCGCTGCCGCTGGATATAGCCACCGCCCACCGGAACGTACAGCAGGGAGCCGACCACGGCGCGCGAGGTCTCGGACATTGCCAGGGGTGCATCCGAGGATGTTTGCGGCGCGTTCGGTATCGACGAACTCATAGGCAGACAATGCGTCACGATCCGCCGAATCCTTTGCGCCACTGACGTACCCGCTAGTGGTAGAGCGTGTCGCGTCAGAACTCGCGCGAGAAAGGCGGCGTTCGAGGTCGACCAGCCGAGGCGACGGACGTGAACCTTGCTTGGCCTCGAGTAGTGCGGCGAGTAGTTTCATCGCGCGTGCGAGGTAGTCGGCGTCGGAGGCATCGAGCAGCACACCGGAGACCTTCTCAATCGTCATCAGACACCCCATAGAGGACCGTGAGCCGATCCTGTAGCTGTGTGGGTTCCTCACCGTTGCGAGGCAGGCGAGACAACGCCCAGAACAGGGCGACGTTAATGTCAACGGCGCTCGCCTGCTCGGTGACCCACAGATCGGTGAGCGCGGCGTTGAAGCCGTGATTGTCGGCGCGGTATCCGTGCAGGACCGCGCCGATCACCGCGCGCTCGATGCGCAGGCTACGGCGTACAGCTTTCACGTCCTGGTCGTCGGGGAACTTGTCAGTCATGCTGTTGTCTCCTGAGTTCGTCGATAGCTGCGACTAGATCAGTCGCCAGTTGTGTGGCTTCGTCGATGTCGAGGCCGTAGCGGTCACCGACCAACGTCACGACGACTGGCCGCGCATAGTCGCGGGTGACGTAGACCGACGCCGAACCGCCCCTGCCGTAGCGCCTCACGCGACGCTCCGTGGGCGACCAGGCAGGCGGGGCGAGCGAGCAGCGACCACCGAGCCGTCAGTGCGCCGCTGTGCCGCCCAGTCCCGGCACCGCTCGAGCACCGGGCAGCGATGACACAACGCTTCGGCGTTCTCGTGCCGGTACCGGGTGTCAGCGGCGTCCTCGTACGGGGCAGGCGGATCGAACAGTTCCGCCGAGCCGACACACAAGGCGCCCGACAGGTCTGCGGTGTCGGTGAGGATCGCCTCGAGTAAGTCGACCACGCCGCCTTCGCGACGAGACACGTTGCGGCTCATATCGCCTCCAGCGGTCCGTATAGCTCGACACGAATAGTTGCCGCTGCGTCGTCGACATACACGCGGTAGTGGCCGCGGTCGGGTGTGCCGGGGTCACGCAACCTCCGATCGGTGAAGAGGAGTCGTTCGCCGCGTTGCTCGACGACGGCCGCGAACACATGCGAGATGTGAATGCCGCCGTCGACGACCTCGGTGGCTCGGATTGGTCTGCCATCGGAGTAGTGGGTGAACTCGAAGGTGGCTCGGTGCAGATTGGCGACCGTCTCGGCGAGCGCATCGGTCTCGAACTGGTGGTCGTCGCAGACGCCGTGATCGCTGAGGGTGTCAATCACCCACGAGAAACAATCTGTCGTCTCGAGCGCGGCGTAAATCAACACGTCGGTCTCACGGTTTGGGGATTGGCTCATCGGTGTGTCTCCTTCGGGAAGCGGAATGGTCGTCGAATGCGGGCGCGTTGCACGGAGCCTCGAGGCCAGGCGATCGGCACGCATGTCAGGTGCTGGCCGCGCTCGATGTCCTCGTCAAAACTCATCGGGAACCGGCAGGCGCCACAGAGAGGGAGCCTCCGAGAGTTGTGCCAGATATGTAAGTAGGGGCGGGTAGGAGTCACCTGGAATCACCGCTCTTTCCAGTAGTCCTACGCGCAGGTACTAACTTTTCTGGCACAAGTAGGGACGACGGATCGATGTCGTCGGCGAGGAAGTATCGCCAAACGGTGCGCATGTCCCCTTGCTGTTCCTCGTCACAGGTGAGGACTCCCAACATGTGTAGCGCCTGGAGTTGGCGGTCGACGGTGTTGCGCGGTTTATCCAGCCGCTTGCGTACCTCGGTCGTCGATGAGCCTGGGTTCGCAGCGAGGTCGTCGACAATTGCCAGGCGCAGCGGAGGCATCGAGTCGCGCGCGCACCGGATCGCCAGCCGCAAGGCATGCTGGCGGTCCATTCCGAGCGCGACCGCGCCGCGCATCACCTGTGCGAGTTGCTTGGCGAATCGGGTGGGCATCTCGGGCGCGTGTGCGTCGATGACGTCGCCGCGGTAGTCGAACTCGACACCAGTGCGTGCGAGCGTCACCAGATCGGCAGCGGCGAGCACCTTGTCGGTCTCGTCCTCGGTGAGTGCGACGCCGACGAGATCTCTGTGCAGCAGCGAACCCACAACGTCCGTGAGGTCTGCACGCATCGCAGCCTCGTGGCCGGTGTTGCCGATAGCCTGCCTGCCGGCCTTCTGGCGACCAGAACGGGAATCCATGCGCACCAGCACGAACCGGTCACCCATTGACGCGATGGCCGCGTGCGCTTTATCCCAGGCGGTCGTGACGGCTCCGACGACAACGATGCGGCCATGCCAGTCGAGCGTGCGGCCACCATCGGAGCCGACGTTGCGCGACCAGTGCCCGTCGTAGACCTCGCGCAGCGCGGCGAGCACCTCGGCGCGAGCATCCTTGTTCATCGACAGAATCGACGTGACGTCCTTGACGACCAGCACGCCGCGGTCACCGATCTTTCGCAGGAGTCCGCCCGTCGCGTCCTTGGCGCGGTCCTTCTGTGCGGTCGCCGATAACAGGGCACCTGGTGATGAGACTGTCGATGTGACGATTGCACCAGCACCGGCGAGCGCCTGGGCTGTCTCGGTCTTAGCGTTGCCTGAACCGGAGATCAGTAGCAACCAGAGCGGGTCTCCGTCGAGTTGCTCGACAGCCGCAGCAGCGAGCACCGCGTCGAGCGCGTCGGTGTCGTAATCGTCACCGAGCCAGTCGGTGAAGGCCGCGTGGACGTCAGCGAGAGTCGCTGTCTGACAGGGTAATCCGTTCTCGTCAAATTCGGGCGCGTCGTAGAAGTTGGGCACGCTCATGTGATCACCCGCTCAACGAAAGCGCCGGAACGAATTGCGGCGTCACGGTCACGGAGCCGCTTGGCGACGGCATTCCAGTCCGCAGCCTGCGAGATCGCCAGGGCCGCATCCTTCATCGCATTCCGACTGTCCTCGAGTGCGTCGAGCTCCTGCTCCAAACAGCCGCGGACGCCCGCAGTGAGCAACGCACAGAACATCGCCCGGTCGACACCCTCGGGCAATTCGACGTCGATGAGTTTGTACCGAAGATTGTTTGCGCGCTCATAGGTCAGTGACGTCATGCGTCACCGTCCTTGCTCCGGCAAACCGGGCCACGATGCAACGCAACGGATTTCGGAGCTACGAGCCACGACCCGCACGACGTGCACTGCACGGCAGGCCGGTAGCCGAGTTCGACGACGACAGACACGGCAGCGACCTCAGAGCGCTCCTCAACGGTGAGCGGTTCGCTATACTCGAGGTAGTCGCGCACCCACTCGACTGCTTGAGATTCCCCGGCTCGCCCGCCGGGGTTTTTCTTTGCAATCATTCGACATCGCCGCCGATGGCGTCGTGATCGACGTCGACGAGACCGAGGTCCGCGTGTTCGGCCTGGGGTCGTGGACCGACGCGGAGCAGAGCCGCGATTCGTTCGCGTTGCTCATCTGTGAGTGGTGGAGCAGACGCAACTACCTCGGTGACGTGAGACGCCAGCCGTTCGGCACGCAGGTCACGGTGTGCAGCTTGAAGATCTGGATCGTCCGACTCCCTGGATCGGGAGAGCGCAGCAATTCGACCGCGCGCCGACTTCGCAGCAGGAGAGAGCATTGTGGGCAGCTTTCAATCGGCCCGCTTTCACGGGCCCGAGATTCGCTGCCGACTCAGGTGAGACGGTGCACTGCGTTCGTAACCGCAGCTCCTTCATTGATGCTACCGCAGGATTGCTACAGTCGGCCGATTGCAGTTTCGAGTGTGTCGAGTTTGACAGAGGTTTCACCTGCGTTCACCAAGCGATCGAGAATGGGAGACAGCTTCGACTTAGACACGACGAACGACCCCGGAAAACTCCATTTGTCACCGCTTCCACCGACGATAGGCACGTCGGATGAATGCCCTGGTGGGGTCGAACCGTACGCCCCTACCCAAGCGCCAGGGTTTCGCACGCTCAGCCCAAGGCCTTGAGCATGTCTGTGGTGCATCCGGCCTTGGCGTTCCGAGAGCTTCTGCTCGACTCGCCATTCCCCGGTCCCGTCATCTCGCACCATATGACAAAGTGTGCGCCATCGCCCAATCACTTGAAATTGCACACTGATTTCAGTTTCGCTCATTGCTTCCATTCCACTTTCACTCGTTCGCTCACATGAAAGTCTTTACGCCGAGCTCGCCCAGGGCCGAGTGGTAGCACCGTCACAACCATTAGCGCGTCGATGATCTTTCCTCGAATATCGGCCGTCAGCGAATCCCATTGAGATGCAATATCTTCCGCCAATATCATGCCGGCAACTGGGGAGGACTCACGCGCGACCGCCAATTGTTTATCCAATCGGTCTATGTCGGACTGGATTCTCGCACTGCCAAGGCGTAGCTGCGAACCGTCGATACTTCCCGTCGCGAAAAGCGCCGCCAACTCATCTTTCCGTGCTTGAAGTTCGGCGCGACGCCGACGCACATCCGACAAGTCCACATCATCGTCAGACGTAAAAACAGAAATCGCATCCTGTCTTGAGAGCCTTTCCAAGACAAGGGCGCTCACAAACTCGTCTAACGGAGCTTGCATCTGCGAGAGGTGATAACTCCGCGAGCACTGATAGTACCGCTCGCGCTTCACCCCGTGTTGCACGCGCATCGGCGCATCACATCGGCCGCAGCGGTAGACACCGGCGCCCTGGTTCCTTCGAGCGAAAGACACGTAGGACCGTCGACTCGGGTCGGACACGATGGTTCGGATTGCATTGAGGGTGTCGGCGTCGTAGATGGCGGGCCACTGGGCGGGTCCGACGATCTTTCCATCGGACTCGACGAGGCCCGCGTTTCGGGCGCGCGTCAACACGCGCCGGACGCTGGTCGCGGTCCAGCGATTCCCCTGACTTGTCGTGAACCCTTCCGCATTCCAAGCCCGCGCCGTCGACATCAACGACGCACCTGCGAGTAGGTCGTCAGCCGCCTTGCGGATGCGTGCTGCCTCCGTCTCGTTAAGCACCATCCCGCCGACCTCGTAGCCGATTGGCCGAACGCCGCCCCGGTACTTGCCCTCACGCGCCTGTGCCTCCTTGGCGCTCCGGATGCGCTCCGCGGATCGCTCGACCTCGTAACGTGAGATCGAGGCGAACATTGTTGCGCTCAGCCGTCCGCTTGGTGTCGACAGGTCGACTTCACCTGCGCGGCAAGTTCGAATCTCGATTCCGCGGTCGTCGCAAATCTCGATCAGTTCCGACAGGTCGGGGATTGAGCGATACAGCCGGTCTGTATGCCAGGCCAGGACCGCGCCGACGTTCCCGGTCTTGAGCTTGTCGAGCATCCGCCGATACTCCGGTCGCGGCTTGCCGCTGTAGGCACTCACGTCGTTGTCTGTGTAAGTCTCGACGACAGACCAGCCGAGGGAGTCTGCGAGCTTGAAACAATCGGAGCGCTGGCGCTCTACGCCGACGCCTTCACCGGTCCGATCCTGTGAGATTCGGCAGTACACCACTGCCGGTGAGTCGATAGGCACGAAGACAGTCTATCTTGACTTTGTGTCCCGACGACCGTGATCGTGTCGAAGGTGCGCAGGATCTGTTCGGCGACATCATCGGTGCTCATGGTGTCCAAGTCTAGGTGTGCGCTCCCTGCGCGGCGGGCTGCTCGCCTTCCTCGCTTGTCAACCACGCAACCAGCGACGCCCCGATGATGGCGCACACGAAGCCGACGGCCGCGAGCCACCCCAATCCGTCGACGGCTTTGTCGCCGAGGAACACCACGCCGACGATGGCGGGAAGACCCGTCTCTCCGACGACGAGCACCGCGGTGACGGCGTTGACCGGTCCGATCTGCAGCGCAAGGGTCTGGATGTAGAACGCCATGGCACCCGCGATCGCGATGGTCCACGCCGCCGGATCTTTCAGCACCGTGAGGGGGTCGAACGGGGAGACGCCGTCGAGCACGCGCACCGCAACTGCCAGCGCGCCGTACATGAGACCCGCGATTGCGCCGCCGAAGATGGCTCCGCGGCTTCCGAGTATCCGCATGACCGCGACGCCGAAGACGGCAACCGCGGTGGTGACCGCGAAGAGCGCCCAGTGGAACATCATGTCGGCGTGTGTCGACGCCTCCTTCGACGCCGATGCGCCCAGTACGCACAGTGCGAATACGACGAGGAGTATCGCCGCCCAGTCCTTGGCGTGCAGCGCGGTGTGGAGCATCACCGTGCCCAACAGCGCCGTCACGATGAGGTTGCCCGCCACGATCGACTGCGCGAGGAACAGCGGCAGGAAACGCGCCGCGACCGCTCCGCCGACGAATCCGAGCATCACGGTCAGTGTGCCGAGGAGAAACGTCGGATTGCGCAACGCCGCTAGTGCACCGCTCGCCGATCCGCTGTTGCCGGAGTCCTGTGCCGCCTCTTGTGCCCCTTTGGCACGCAGGACTGTCGAAAGTCCGTATGCCAGTGCTGCAAGGCAAGCCGCGACGATGCCGATGATGTACATGTCATTCGTCGGGGTAGGGCTGATGCGCTCTGCGAGGGTCGCCGTAGGTGATGGCTCGTTCGCTTCGAGTGCCCGTGATCAGCGTTGCAGACCAGGTCACCATTGCGCCCATCCGATTCCGAACGCCTGCGAGGAAAGCCACGTGGATCACTCCCCACGCGAGCCAGCCCAAGGTTCCCGACATCTCCAGCGGACCGCTCTGCACAATGGCATTGCGTCGCGCGATGTAGGCGGCATTCCCGAGGTCGTGATACGTGAACGGCTTACGTTCCGATTGTCCCGCAACGAGATCCGCGATCACGCCACCCACGTGACGTCCACCCTGCATGGCCACCTCGGCCACACCGGGCAGGTTGTTCAACGACGACGTGTCGCCCGCGACGAACACGTCGGGATGCCCCTCGACGGAGAGGTCGTCGCGCACCGGAATCCGCCCAGAACGATCCTGCTCGACGCCGAGCGCCTTGGCGAGAGTCCGTGCGAACGGGACGGCCTCGACTCCTGCGGTCCACAACGTCGTTCTGGCTTCGAATGTCGTGAGTTCGCCGGTCTTCTTGTCCTTGGTCTGAACTGTGTCCTCGCCGACGTCGACGACGTGGACACCGAGATGGGTTTCGACGCCGATCTTGTCGAGGGTGCGCTGCGCCCGCTTCGACAATGACTCACTGAACGAGGGCAAGACACGATCAGACCCGTGGAACAGGAGCACCCGGGCTTCGGTGGGATCGATGGAGTCGAACTCTCGTCCGAGTGAGAGCGTCGCCAATTCGCGTATCTGCCCGGCAATTTCGACGCCGGTTGGGCCGGCGCCCGCGACAGCGAACGTGAGCCATGCCCGACGCTCGTCGGGATCGGTGAGAGTCTCGGCAATCTCGAAGGCGCCCAACACTTGTCGTCGAATCGCAAGTGCGTCGTCGAGTGTCTTCATGCCGATCGAGTTCTCGATCGCGTCGTCGCAGCCGTGATACGCGGTACGCATGCCGGTCCCGACGACGAGGTAGTCGTAGCTGATCGTCGTGGGACTGCCGTCGGCCCCGAGAATGGTGAGAACCTTTGCCGCGACGTCGATATCGTCGGCCTCGCCGAGCACCACGTTGACATTGCGCTGGCGTCGAAGCAGATGCCTGATGGGGCTGGTGATCGCGCCTTCCGAGAGGATGCCGGTTGCGCACTGGTAGAGCAGCGGCTGGAAGAGGTGGCTGGTGCCACGGTCGATGACGGTGACCGAGACCGGCTCCTTCTTGAGTCGCCGAGCGGCGTGTACGCCGGCGAATCCGGCTCCGATGATCACCACGTGCGGCTTGGACGCCATACTTCAGGCTCCCGCACTAGAGGTGGCGGCGGTACGGGAGGTGACGGCGCACGTCGCGGCGCCGAATGCCCCGGTCACCGCGAAGACCGACGGCCATGCGCCGATCTTCTTGGCGAGTGGGTGCGAGAGCCCGAACGCCGCGAGGTAGCCCGTGAGAAGTCCGGCGGCGGGTCCGGGCCCCCGGCTCAGCCACTGCCGCGTGCACCAGGCGCCCGCCAGGCCGAGGACCACGCCCCCGAGAGGACGTTTGCCGGTGTACCGCGCGGTCGCATATCCGCCGATCAAGCCAGCGCTGGCGACACCGACAGTGGGATCCACATGCATGCCGGTCAGCCTAGCAATCTATTCCGCGCGGTTGCGTGGTTGCGCCTTCAGTCTCCACTCCACCGCGCCTTTTCCTGCCACACTGGAGTTATGGGTGATCAACCCGCAATCGTGCTCGTGTCGTCCGGCCACTCAGAGCAACTTCGCGGTGAGTTCGGTCGGTATCTCCGCGACTATCGCATCGAGTGTGCGGAGTCGGGGGTCGGAGCGATAGTGCTCCTCGGCAGCCTTGTGGGCGACGGGGTTCCGGTGGCGCAGATCGTCGTGGAGTCCGAGTTGCCGGACATGTCGGTGTTCGAGGCGCTGAGCACTTTTCGTTCCATCGTGCCGACGGCCAAACGCGTCGTCATCATCTCGTGGGAGAACTTCGGCACCCACATCGAGATGCTGCGACCCGCCCTCGCGAAAGGCAAGTTCGACACCTTTCTGCTGATGCCGCGTGGCGCTCGCGACGAGGAATTCCACTACGCGATCACCGAGATGCTGTCCGACTGGGGTGCGACCGTCGCGACCCCGGTCGTCGACTCCGTTCGCGTCATCAGCGACTCGTCGTCGGCGCTCACGCTGGGCATCCGAGACCTCCTCGACCGCATGGGGATGCCCAATCGGATGTACTCCAGCGACAGTGTCGAGGGGCAGGCGGCGCTCGCGCTGTACGACTCGGGTGGCGCACCGGTTCGGTTTCCGCTCGTCCAGTCCATGGCCCCGAAGTTGCGCAACCGTGTGATCTCACCGGGCACGCCACGCGACGTATCGGCGCTCATCTTCGGACGGCCATCGGATGTGGACGAGGACGAGGTCGTCGATCTGGCGATCGTCGGCGCAGGACCCGCGGGACTCGCGGCCGCCGTGTACGGCGCGTCGGAGGGCTTGTCGACGGTGGTTCTGGAATCCGATGTCGTTGGGGGACAAGCTGGTACGAGTTCGATGATCCGCAACTACCTAGGCTTCCCGCGTGGCATCTCGGGGATGCGTCTCGCGCAGCGTGCACGTACGCAGGCAACACGTTTCGGTGCGCGCTTCTACTCCGGGTGGCCTGTCGACGAACTGCGACTCGGCGTCGACGATGCACCGCATCGCCTCTGCACCGAGGGTGGCGACGTGCTTGCGAGGAGTGTGCTCATCGCGAGCGGTGTCGCGTATCGACGGCTGGGCGTCGAATCGCTGGAATCGCTTGTCGGGTCGGGTGTGAACTACGGTGCGGGAATGTCCGCGGCACGCGAGATGGACGGGCGCGACGTGTTCGTCGTCGGTGGTGGAAATTCTGCCGGGCAGGCCGCGATTCATCTCGCCCGCTTCGCGCGCTCGGTGACGATTCTGATTCGACGGTCAGACCTCACCGAGACGATGTCGCAGTATCTGATCGGGGAGATCGCGTATCACCCGCGGATCGATGTGCGTGGTACCACCGAGGTCATCGACGGCGGTGGCGATGGCCAACTCGAATGGCTGGAGTTGTGCGACACCGTCACTCGCGCCAGCGAGCGGGTGAGCGCAGGCGGACTGTTCTTGCTGATCGGTGCCGAACCGCATTGCGACTGGCTGCCCGACACGATTGCGCTCGACGATCGCGGCTTCGTACTGACCGGACGCGACGTTCCGAAGGATCAGTGGCCCGGCGAACTCCCGCCACCGAATCTCGCCACAAGTGTCGCAGGGGTTTTCGCCGCGGGCGACATCAGGGCACAGTCGATGAAGCGTGTCGCCGCATCGAGTGGCGAGGGAGCAAGCGCCGTCCCGATGGTGCACGCGTGGTTGGCCGCTCGGCGGACAGCATCAGCCGAGAGCTGACGTCACTTGTGCTGCAGCACTTCTCGTGTGTCGAGCTCGTCGAGGAACTCTTCGACGCGCGGCCACGTCTGTTCCGCAGCGGCGTCGCCTGCGATCAGGCCGAGATGACTGGTCTCGACGGTCTGGAAGTGCACGTCGGTTGAGCCGCTGAGAAGTTCGACGCCGTGGTGAGCGGCTTCCCAGCTCGCGATGGCGTCGCGGGTGGCTGCCGAAGAGTTGGATGGGCTTGCGGATCGTCGTCAGATCGACAATGCGAACATCGAAATCGACTACACCCGAAGCTAATTCGTCGCGGTAGACGAAGTTCTCCCACATCTGTAGCGACACCTTGCCCGCATAGCCCGGCATGGCGTTCTGGAATCGGTCGATGACCTGCATGCGAGCGAGCGCCTCGTGGTCGTCTGCGTTGCGCAGGATGTAGAGCGGCTTCTTGAGTTCGCGGTCGGCGGCCAGCGCGCGGTAGGCGATACGCACCAGTGGCGCGGGAATGCCGCCCATCACCTTGAGCGCGCCCGTGATCGGCACACCGCCGACCGGTTGCATGACCCGTTTGACGAGCGGGTACGGCGTCACGGGGTAGTCGAGCGGTGTACCGATCGCGGTGATCGAGCGCACCGGCAGGTCTGGGTGCGCCGCGATCATCAGGAGCGACACGGTCCCGCCCAGGCTCCACGCGGCGACGTCGACCTCATCGGCGGAGTAGTCGGTGAGCACTCGGTCGATCGCCTGCGGAACGATGTCGTCGAAGTAGGTCTCGAAGCCGACCTGCCGGTGTGCCTGCCCGACGTCGCCGAAGTCGACGACGTACGGGATGCGTCCCGCGGCGAGGAGATGCTCGACTGCCGATTGCCCCGGCCCGAGGTCGTAGCAGCGAGCAGGCACCGCGAGCGGCGGGACCAGCAGGATCGGCGGCCTGCCTGATGCGCGGGCGGCGGAAACCTGCTCGGCGGTGCCGTAGCGACGCAGCGTGCGCTGCGGATCGTCGAAGAAGGTGACGTGAGGGGTCTCGGTGTCTGGTGCAACCTGATGTCCGCCGAGGATGCGTGCCAGTGTCTGCACTCGTTTCCAGCGTGACGCGGCCATCTGCTCTCCTCCATCTCGGTGATCGAACAGCAATCTACGCGACCGGCGTAACGGCATACTCGGGGTATGGAGGCAACAGGTTCAGGAGTGGTGGCGGTCGTCGGAACGTTGAATCTCGACCTGGTGGTCACACTCGCCCACAGACCCGCCGTCGGTGAGACGGTCCTCGGTCGGTCGTTGACCGAGCGTCCCGGCGGCAAAGGAGCCAATCAGGCACGAGCCGCCGCCGCGGCCGCGTCAACCGCGCTGGTGGGTGCGACGGGCACCGATGCGGCTGGAGACCGGTTGGTGTCTGATCTCGTCGACGTGGGCGTCGACGTCACGTACGTGCGACGGGTATCGGGCACCAGCGGCCATGCGGTCATCGAGGTCGACGAGGATGGCGACAACAGCATCATCGTGATCTCCGGCGCCAACAGCCAACTGACCCCCGACGACGTCGGCGCGGCACTCGACGCGCTGCGCCCCGCCGTCGTGATGACGCAGTTGGAATCGCCCACCGAGGTCACCGCTGCAACCGCGACGTGGTGCCAAGACAGCGAGATTCGATTCGTCCTGAATCCCAGCCCGACTGCACCGGTCGACCCGTCGATCCTCGCCGAAGCCGACCCGCTGATCGTCAATCAGATCGAGGCGGCGTACTACGCAGATTTGTCAGAGGATGCCGAGCCGTCTGACCTCGCGCGAAAGTTGTTGACTATCAGCAGATCCGTGATCATCACGCGAGGTGGCGACGACGTGGTGGTCGCCGGGAGCGGATCGCTGGACATCCTCGACGTTCCGCAGGTCGACGTGGTGGACACCACGGGTGCAGGCGATGTCTTCGCGGGCACGCTTGTTGCGCATCTCGCCAACGGCACAACGCTTCTCGACGCCGCACGCGCCGCGAACAGGGCGTCGGCCGATCACGTTTCCGCGTCGAGATGAGTCGTGTTGGCTGTGGGCCGCAGCATCGACAATCGGCTTATTGTGCGGGCCGCATCGGGCGGTGACCGCTTCGCGCGGAGGATGTCGCGTGGAGTTCCCTGAGACACAATGTTGAGAACGATGTCCCGGTCACAACAGATGTCGACCAGATTTCCCAAGCGCTGCAGTGGTTCTCGGTCCACGAGGGCGAGGTCGGGTACGTCGCGGAGAGTGATCTCGCGGAACCGCTCGGTCAGCGCGAGGTACTCCCGCATCCCCAGCGGCCGCTCGCAGAGCTCGACGAACGCAACTGCCGCCGCCGTGGCGTTGTGTAGAACCGCGACCGACTGGCCGTTCATATCGATTTGTGTGGGCAACATCCGCGTGATCTGCTCAGACTCCGTCGATGACCAGGTTCCGGATGCGAAGCCGTGACGTATCGGGCCATTGCACCTTCGGTAGTCGTCGCCCTCCCCGATCCAGATCACCGAATACTCTCGCTCAATGAGATCGATCGCCTGTTGAAAGCGGTCGTGCATCAACGGGTTTGGCAGCAGTTGTTGCGGGGGGTAGTTCGACGTCGCTATGAACAGTGTCCCGTCGCGGGCGATGCGTCGAAGAGTTGCGGTGAGGTAGATGGCGTCGGCGACGCCGACGGTGGCGCACGCGCGCTGACACACGGCGCCGTCGACCGTGCGGCCGCACTGCCGAAGGGCTCGACGTCGTACTACTTCCGGACGCGCGAGGCGCTGATCTCGGCGACCATTGGACGGGTCCGCGAGCGCTCGCGTGAAGCCATGGACAGAGCTGGGCCGCCCGCAGAATTGACTGCCGACTCCGCAGCGGCGTTCATCGCGGAGCAGTTGGAGGCCTTCGACGGCCCGCGCCGCGCCGATGCACTCGCGATGTTCGCTCTGCTGCCGGAAGTTCGTGAGAACGATTCGCTGCGAACAGAACTCGGCTCATGCTTGTTCTCGCTGGAGCGCGCCACCTCTCTGCTCGCAGCGTTGGGGTCGCGCCACCCCGCGGCCGACGCCACCGACCTCATCACCTTTCTATCCGGGATGGTGTTCGACACGCTCTTCGGACTACGGAGTCAAGCAGCCAGCGGCGTCCGGCCCGTACCAGAGTCAATCGGGAGGATGCTTGTGCAGATGACCCGCGCCTCGGGCTGATCGTCGCGGGACCCGTCTAGCCAGCCACTGATAGAGAAGGAGAAGCGCATGCAGCCGCCGTCGCGTGCAGTCGTGTTGTCGGGATGCTCAGGCGGCGGCAAATCAACTGTGCTGGAGGCTTTGGCATCTCGCGGATTCACCACAGTCGAGGAACCGGGCAGACGGATAGTTCGTGACGAACTCGCCAATGGCGGTCGCGCGTTGCCGTGGGTGGACGCCGCTCGCTTCGCTCACAGCTGCGTCGAGACGGCACGAGCCGACCTTGCCCACCACAATCGTGACGACTGGGTGTTCTTCGACCGTGGCCTCGTCGACGCCGACACCGCACTGTGTCACTACGAGGGCGGTCATGACGAGAGCCCAACTGCCTGCTCGATCGATGAGTTGCAGAGTTATCACCAGCGGATCTTCCTCACGCCGCCGTGGCCGGAGCTGTACGCCAATGACGAAGAACGCCAACTGAATTTCGCAGACGCCGTTGACGAATACTCGCGTTTGCTCGACGCGTACGCAAGGCTCGGCTACAGCATCACCGTTCTCCCGAAAGTGGGCGTCACCGAACGCTGCGACCTGATACTGGCCGAGCTGAACCTTCTGCGATCGCTCTGATTCGGAATGCCGACCGACTTCGGAATTAGTTGCGCGACTTTTACATCAGATGATCTCCACAGCCCGCTGAGCAAGAAGCGAAAATTGTCAGGCCTCGCCTGTATGTTCGATGTATGTCCTTGGAAACCTTCTCCGACCCGGCCGGCGCGGCCGACGCCACGGGCGCACCCGCGTCGCAGCCGCCGGTGCTCGCTCGCGTCGCCGAGGACGAATCCCTGTCGAAAACCGATCTGGTCGAGGTGATTGCGCACTGCGCCTCCACTATTGCTTCTGCACAGTTTCGACTACTGACGGCCATCAGTCTCATCCACGAGGAACATGAAGAAGACTACGGCGTCGAGATCGGTGAACTCACCGACGGCCAAGCAGACTCACCAGAAGCTGTGCGCAAGTTTGCTGCTCGAGGACTGACCGGCGACAACCCCCGCGCACAGTACGGGCCCAACGGGTTGGAACGCACCATCGCCGACGTCGGCGCCGTGTTGTCGATACCGCCTGGCCGGGCACGCGAGTTGATCATCGACGCCCACGCCCTGCGCTACCGACTCCCCTACACCTCCTCACTCCTCGCCTGCGGACGTATCGACCTGCAGCGGTTCCACATCGCTGTCGCGCGCACCAGCCTGTGCGGACCCGACACCATCGACGAGGTCGACGCCCGCCTCACGGCCGCCCTCTCAGCCCGTGACCATCTGTCAACGACACGATTTGCTGCGCTCGTCGATTCTGTTGTCGCCCAAGTCGATGCCGAAGCCGTCAAACGACGTCGTGCCCGCATCGACGCCGACCGCAACGTCCAGGTCCGCCCCGACCGGTGGACTCCCGGCCAATCCCGACTGCCCGGCACCGTGCCCGCCGCCTCCGGCGCGTTGATCGACCAACGCCTCACCCAACTCGCCGCCAGCGTCCACGACGCCGACCCCCGCACGCATGCACAGCGTCGCGCCGATGCGCTGACCGCATTCGCCAACGGCGACACCACCCTCGCCTGCCGATGCGACACCTGCACCAGCCCCGACGCCGCTGACGTCGACACCACCGAACCCACCCCGACGCCTATGCCAGCACCGGTGGGTCCGCGCGCAATGATTCATGTCGTCGCAAATCAATCGACCCTTGACGGCCAGGACGATCAGCCCGGCTACCTCGATGGTGTCGGAGTCATCGACGCCGACGCCGTCCGTGAGTTGGCCGTCGACGCAGCATTCGACTACCTGGACACCGGCGTCGGCAGCGTCGATCCACTGCACCCCGACCACGCCGCGGCCGCCCGCTCGGCGCTGCGCTACGTGCCCAGCAAGAAGCTTCTCGCCCTGGTCCGCTCGGGTGAACTGTGCTGCACGTTCCCCGGTTGCACCAACCCGGTGTGGCAGGCCGACGTCGACCACAGCACCCCGTTCTCCCACCGCAACCCGGCAAGCGGCGGGTTGACAGTGCGCACAAACCTCAAACCACTGTGCCGATTTCATCACCGCACCAAAACGTTCGGCCGCTGGCGTGACTACCAACTCGACCTGCAAACGGCGATCTTCGTATCCCCCACCGGGCACACCTTTGTCGGCAACGCCTTCGGCGGACTCGATCTGTTCCCCAAACTCATCCCCGCCAAACCACCAGATCATCCCGCGCGTCGAACCATCGACACCATCCACGCCCGACGACGCGCGAAAGTCGCACGCGCCGAAGAGAAGTGGAACGAAGAAAACCCGCCTCCCTACTGATCACAATGCAGTGATCTGAGCGGTCGCGGCGTGCTGACGTCACGCCCGGAATGGAGGTGCACTTCCAGCGGATGGATGTCGCGCGAGGCATCGATTCCGAAGCGTTCGTAACCTCACCCGAGGGACCCGGGGAAGTGAGCCGCGAATATCGTCACGTCACCCCGACGTTTCGCGGTCAGCCCTGCGCCGCACCCAGCTTGTCGGCAGGGGTGAACGGAGTGGGGACCGAGCCCACGTCGACGGCAAGCGCGAGTGTCTCGCCGATCGTCGGTGCGTGCTTGAACAGGTTGTGTCCGGCGACTGCCAGGACCGGTCCGTTCTGCCAAATCCCGACGCCGTCGTCGCCCACGGCAGCGTGGTGACCCAACAGTGCACGATGCCTGTCGGCGTCGAATCGAATCCTGGGAGTGCGCGCGACACATAGGCGCGAGCGTCGTGGGCAAAGCGGGCGAGCGTATCACCGTCGACGATCGTCCCGTCAGAATCAGCATCGACCGAATCCGACAGTCCCAGACCATAAGCCGAACGGTCCGGGTATGCGGCCGCGTAAATTCCACTGAAACCGAACTGCCCGCTACCGTCCTGCAACGTCGGCAGACGACCGATACTGGAGTCGCGCACCGCGAACGACACTCGCACATGTGCGCCGAGTTGCACCGGGATCTCGATGCCAACCGAGCGGGCTAACGCCGCCGTGCCCCTACCGGCACACACGACGGCCGCCCCGTGATCGCCGACCAGTGTAGGACACCGCACCTGCACGCTGTCGTCGACACTCCTGAGCGAGATAACCTGTTCGCGCACAACACGATCGCCCAAACTCTGACTGAGCAGTTCGATGGCCGTGCGTGTGTGGATGGAGCCCGCGGCGGGATCGAACACCGCGGGGCCGTCGTAGTCGGCCAACTGCGGCAGTAGCGAATGCAACTCGTCCGAATCGATCTCGCGCGCCCCGATCTCCGAATACTGTTGCATCGCAGGCAATCTCCGCACTGCTGTGTCCCCGAGAGCGAGACCACCGTCGCCGGACACCAACGGCGCGCCGAGTTCGTCTTCCCATCGGCGCCAGTGCGCTCGAGCGCGCACAGCGAGTTCGACGAGGCGCGGGTCGTCGTGCGCGTGCCGGAAGATCCGTGACTGCCCGGCCGACTGGCCGAATCCCGGTGTTCCGGTCTCGTACACAGTGACGGTCGATCCCTGTTGGGCGAGCTGATATGCAGTCGAGAGTCCGATGATCCCGGCGCCTATCACTGCAACGTCTGACGTCAGTGCCATGCCTTCACCGTACGTCTGTCCTGCGCATCCGCGTGCGGATCGGCGTAGCGATATCGACGCGTACGGTCGAAGTAGGGGATGACAAACGAGAGGAATCGTGTCACATGGCAGACGAACTCAACGGAATCACCGTCGCCTTTCTGGTCGCACCGGAGGGTATCGAGCAGGTGGAGCTCACCGAACCGTGGCGCGCCGTCGAAGAAACCGGCGGCACACCGAAACTCGTATCCACCAGCGACGGCGAAGTGCAGGCATTCAACCACCTCGACGCCGCCGACAAGTTCAGCGTCGACGCGACAACCGATTCGGTCAGCGCAGCCGACTTCGACGCACTAGTGCTACCCGGCGGCGTTGCCAATCCCGATTTTTTGCGTACCGACGCTTCGGCCGTCGCCTTCGCGAAGGGTTTCTTCGACGCGGGCAAGCCCGTCGCGGCGATCTGCCACGCACCGTGGACGCTCGTCGAAGCCGACGTCGTACGCGGTCGCACGCTCACGTCGTGGCCGAGCCTGCAGACCGACATCCGCAACGCGGGCGCCACCTGGGTCGACGAGGAGTTGGTCGTCGACCGCGACGGCCCCAACACCCTCATCACGAGCCGCAAGCCCGACGACCTCGCGGTCTTCGACGCTGCACTGGTCGCCGAGTTCGGCCGGAGCAAGGTGTCGAACCGATGATCTGTTCGGGCTTTGTGCCGGTAACCGGTCGAAAGCCCGAACAGAAGGCCTGCGACTTCCGACCTAC
This sequence comes from Gordonia sp. UBA7860, assembly GCF_002500165.1. Taxonomy (NCBI): domain Bacteria; kingdom Bacillati; phylum Actinomycetota; class Actinomycetes; order Mycobacteriales; family Gordoniaceae; genus Gordonia; species Gordonia sp. UBA7860. The sequence goes on from NZ_DLSO01000024.1 coordinate 55,130, forward strand.
TTCCCCTCCCGGTCGTCGAGTTCAGCTGCGATGTCGGCGGGAAAGCCGCCGGTGGCGACCGGGCCCCACGACGTCGGCGTGATGCGGATGAGCGACTTCTTCTGCACCCGCATCGCGGCGCGGTACTCCTCCCAGTCGGGGTGCTCACCCGAGATCGAGCGGAAGTAGTCGACGAGGACATCCTCCGCCTCAGGCATGTCGAACACCTCGGCGGTGCCGTTGACCTGTACCCACGGCCCGTTCCATTCATCGGACACGACACACACGCTGACGTCGGGGTTCCGCCTGGCATTCGACGTCTTGGCCCGCCCGGGGTACGTCGCGATGACAATCCGTCCCTCGTCGTCGACCCCGCCGGTCACCGGTGAAAGCTGAGGTGAGCCGTCACGTCGCTGGGTGGCCAGCAACATGCGGTGTCGCGGGCGGAGGAACTCGAGGAGTGCGCTGTGATCGACGGCGTCGGCGGTCGCAATGTTTCGGGCCATGACCCGACACTACGACCGCCGACGCGTCCGCCGCTCGAACAGAGGCGGACGACCTGCTCAGTCGAGTTCCTTGCTCCCCGGATGCTCACCCGTGGGCGCCTGCGCCGGCGCGTGATCACCGATCGACCCGTTCAGGTCGATCGCATCGTTGCGGATGGTCCGCTTCGAGCCGGCCGCGGGAATCAACTCATACTCGGCGAGGAGCTGGCCGATCTCGTTGCCCTCGAGCTTGCCGAGAATGGCCTCGCGGATCTTGCTGGGGCCGGGGAGGTCTGCGATCTTGCCGTCACGGAGACGACTCGTCGCCGCCACCATGCTGCGAACGTCGTAGGTCGAGTTGAACACCTCTGGCACCGCGCGCTCGATGCCGAGCAAGGTGTAGACGGCCTCCATCGGCGTACGCACCGAGTACTCGGTGGTGAAGATGCAGTCACGACTCGTCTCGGCGAACTGACCGATGAATGCGAAGTTGACCGATCCCTCCGGTACCACGTCGGGACGATCACCCGCCTGCCGCGGCATGAAGAACGACGTCACATAGGGCATCATCACCGGAACCGCCTTCGCGCCGGTCGCAGCCATCTCGGGGATCTGTTCTTCCGGCACGCCGAGGTGATAGAGCCACTCCTGGGTGATCTCCTCACCCGTGCACTCCGACATGCTCTTCTTCACATAGTTGCCGGGGGTGTCGACGAGCAGTGCATACACCCACACGACGATCTGGTCGGACGGCTGCTGCTTGAAGTGCGGTTGCCTGTTGACCGTCCAGCTCATCAGCCAGTTGGAGTCCTTGGCCGTGACGATGCCTCCGGTCACCACACGCCCCGAAAACGGATCACGCTTGGTGATCTTCTGGATGTACGACGGGATGCGCGAGTCGAGCGTGGTCACCGTGCACGACTCCCACTTGGTCCTGTCGATGTTGCCGCCGAAGACGTCGGGGTGGCCGAAAGACGGGTCTTTCACCGCGATGCGCCGCCACAGATCCCAGGCAGGCGCTGGTCCGGTGTTGAGCTTCGCAGGCGTTTCGTGATCGCCGTTGTCGGAGTTCTCGGTCAGCGATCCGATGGTCATGAGCAGCAGGTCGTTCTCACCCAGCTCGGTGACACCGTCCTTGCCCGCGCTGTCCGGCACCGTGCTGTCCTTCCCAGCGGTCCAGTGGATCTTCGTGGCCTGCTTACGATCTCCGCTGATCTCGAAATCGACGTCGGTGACCTCGGTGTCGAAGTGGAATGTCACGCCCTGGTCGAGCAGCCAGGTGTAGAGCGGCAGCACGAGCGACTCGTACTGGTTGTACTTGGTGAATTTCAACGCACTGAAATCGGGCAGACCACCGATGTGGTGGATGAACCGATGGATGTAGAGCTTCATCTCGAGGGCCGAATGCCACCGTTCGAATGCGAACATCGTCGTCCAGTACAGCCAGAAATTGCTCTCGAAGAACTCGTCGCTGAAGACTTCGTCGATGCGCTTGTTCTCCATCTCCTCACGCGTCGCGAGGAAGACACGAGCGATGTCCTTCTGCGCCTTGTCACTCAGGGTGAACTTGTTCTCCGTGTGCGCATCCTGCCCGCGGTTGATGGTGGCGCGGCACAACGAATAGTTCGGGTCGTCCTTGTTGAGCCAATAGAACTCGTCGAGGACGCTGGCTCCCTCGATCTCGATCGACGGGATGGAATGGAAGAGGTCCCACAAACACTCGAAGTGGTTCTCCATCTCGCGGCCACCGCGAATCACGAAGCCCTTCTTGGGTTCCTTGATGCCGTCGAGCGCGCCACCGGGCAGCTTCAGACGCTCGAACACCGTGATCTTGTCACCCTTCATCTGGCCGTCGCGGATGAGGAATGCCGCCCCGGACAGCGAGGCAAGTCCCGCACCCACAAACCACGCCGTCTTGTCGTCGACTCCCTTGGGTTTCCGTGGTCGCGCGAACGCCTCGTAGTTGCCGCTGCTGTAGTACATGTGCACTGCCTCTCGGATCGATTGGTCCCCGACGGTTCGCTCCTCCCCTCATAAGCCCTACCATCGCGGGATGATCACTGGGTGAAATCGCGATGTGATGTCACACGACCTGCCTGATCGAGCCCCAGACACAAAAGGCAGCAACAATGCAACAACCCACATCATCCTGCCTGCGGACTTAGAGTTGACGGGCCAGTCTCGGCAGGCGACGGGCACCTAGTGTCCGAGATGCGAGAGGAACTCAGATGTCCGTCACGGCTCCAGAACGTCCGACAGGTCTTCGCGAACTCACACTCCGAAGTGTGATCCTCGGCGGCGTCATCACCCTGGTCTTCACGGCGGCCAACGTCTACCTCGGCCTCAAGGTCGGTCTCACGTTCGCCACGGCGATTCCCGCGGCTGTCATCTCGATGGCTGTGCTGCGCAACTTCGCACATCACTCGATCGTCGAGAACAACATCGTCCAGACCATCGCATCGGCCGCGGGAACACTCTCGGCGATCATCTTCGTGATCCCCGGCCTCGTCATGGTCGGCTACTGGACAGGCTTCCCTTACTGGATCACCGTCGCGGTCTGCTTCGTCGGCGGCGTACTCGGCGTGATGTACTCGATCCCGCTGCGCCGCGCGCTCGTCACCGGATCGGACCTGCCCTATCCCGAAGGCGTTGCCGCCGCCGAGGTGCTCAAGGTCGGCGACACCGCAGAGGGAGGTCGCCGCAACCGAATCGGACTGCGCGCCATCACGATCAGTGGCATCACGTCGGCGATCTTCGCCCTGCTCGGCAACCTCAAGTTGATCAGCACCGACGTCTCGACGGCATTCCGCGTGGGCTCGGGCGGCACCATGATCGGTGCGGGACTGCAACTCTCGCTGATCGGTATCGGACATCTCGTGGGCTTGAGCGTGGGCATCGCCATGTTCGTCGGGGTGATCATCTCGTACGGGGTCATCCTCCCGATCAAGTCCGCGGGGCAGTTCGCCGCGAACTCCGACGTCGCCGACGTCGTCAGCACCGTGTTCAAAGACGACGTCCGTTTCGTGGGCGCAGGCGCCATCGCCATCGCCGCCATCTGGACCCTGCTCAAGCTGATCGCACCCATCGTGAAGGGCATCGTCGACGCAATGGCGTCGGCACGCGCACGCCGCGAAGGCGTCACCGTCGACATCACCGAGCGTGACATCCCGTTCCCCATCGTGGGCGGCACCATCGTCGTGATGCTGCTGCCGATCGGGCTGCTGCTCTGGGACTTCGTCCACGGAACCGCACTGTCCGGAAGTGCGGGCGGAATCATCGCCGCCACAGTTCTTTTCATCTTCATCATCGGCATGGTGATCGCCGCGGTGTGCGGCTACATGGCCGGTCTCATCGGGTCGTCGAACTCTCCGATCTCCGGTGTCGGCATTCTCGCCGTGATCATCGCCGCACTGCTCATCAAGTTCGTCTACGGCGCGGCCGACCCGCAACAGTCGACTGTCCTCGTCGCTTTCACGCTGTTCGCCACCGCCATCGTGTTCGGCGTCGCGACGATCTCCAACGACAACCTCCAAGACCTCAAGACCGGTCAGCTCGTCGGGGCGACACCGTGGAAACAGCAGGTGGCATTGATCATCGGCGTGTGCTTCGGTTCGCTGGTCATCCCGCCGATCCTCGGCGTCATGAACACCGTCTTCGGGTTCGCCGGCGCGCCGGGGGCCGGAGCCGACGCATTGCCCGCCCCGCAGGCAAGTCTGATCTCCGAACTGGCCAAGGGCGTGTTCGGTGACGACCTGAACTGGAGCATGCTGGGGATCGGCGCGGCAATCGGCGCCGTCGTCATCATCATCGACGAATTCAGTGGCCGGGTGAACAAGAAGGTCGCGCTGCCGCCTCTCGCTGTCGGCATGGGCATGTACCTACCGATGTCTGTGACGTTGATGATCACAGTGGGCGCCATTCTCGGCCACATCTACAACAAGTGGTGCGAGCGCGTGGGCGGTGACGTCGCACAGAAGAAGCGGATCGGAGTGCTCGTCGCGACGGGACTCATCGTCGGTGAAGCACTCTGGAACGTGGTCTATGCAGCCATCGTCGCGTCGACGGGCGACGACGGTGTGCTTGCGGTTGTCGGCGACGGCTGGGCCAACGGCTCGCAGATCGTCGGCGTGATCGCCTTCGTCATCGTCGTCCTCGGTATGTACAAGGTGACCGAGATTCTCGCAAAGCGCAGCGAAGACGACGACCCCGCACCGGATCTCACGAAGCAGTGAGATCCGGGTACCGGCAGTCAGTCTGCGAGAGCGCCGTGTTCGATAACCGCGAGAATGCCTGCGCCCCAGTCTTTGTCCAGCTCCAGGGTCGGTAACAGCAACGCACGCAACATCGCTGCGCCTCCCATTATCTCGACGACGCGGTCGGGATCTGTGCCTGCACGTACCTCGCCCGTGTCGACCGCGGCCACCAGCCGATCCCGAAACGCTGCGAACACACTCGCGAACCCCTCGATCACACGACGATGGAGTTCGGGATCGGCCGCCATGTCGGTCACCAATCCGGGCAGCGCAGCACGTGTCACCGGCGAGTTGAACACCTCGCGCGCACGGTTGACCATCACCTCGAGATCATCGGCGACATGGCCTGTCGACGCCGACAAGACCGTCATGCCGGAGAAGGTCGCGTCGTGCACCAGATCCTGTTTGCCCGACCACCGTCGGTAGATCGCCGTCTTTGTGGTACCGGCCCGCGCAGCGACCGCCGACACGGTCAGCCGCGCATATCCCTGCTCCACCAACAGTTCTCGTGCCGCAGCAAGTACTGCCACGTCGATCGCGCCGTCGCGGGGACGACCTTTTCCGAAAACCTTGCCATCCGTCGTCGTATCTGGTGTCATAACGCTACTCAGCGTAGCGTAATCCGGCGAAAGGACTCGCCATGAGCACCAGGCCCACTCTCGAGGAACTCGACCATCTGCAGCGATCGGAACGGAATACCGCAACGATCCCGACATTGCTGGCGCAATGGCTCAGCGAGCTGCTACCGCCGGGCGCCAACCCGAGCGTGACCGTCGACGCGGGTATCGAAGCCAACGGCATGTCGTCGGAAACCGTGATGCTCACCGGCCATTGGACCGAGAATGGCGTTGCGCGAGAACAACAGTGGGTGATGCGGATGCAGCCACGGCCCGCCGACATCCCTGTGTTCGCGGAGTACCACCTCGACCACCAATTCGAGGCGATGCGCCTCGCAGCACAACTGACCGACCTGCCCATCCCCACAACGCGTTGGCTCGAACCAAGCGGCGACCTACTCGGCTCACCCTTCTTCCTTATGGACCGCGTCGACGGCCTCGTACCTCCCGACGTGATGCCCTACACCTTCGGCGACAACTGGTTCTTCGATGCCCCCGCCGACAAGCGCAGATCCCTGCAGGACGCGACGATCGGTGTCATCGCGGCACTGCATTCAATTCCCAACGCGCAGAGCACCTTTGGGTTCCTGGACCAGGGCGGCGAGGCGTCGTCGACCCCATTACGTCGACGCCTCGACGAGTTGCAGCGCTTCTACGACTTCGCAGCAGACGATCTCGGACGCTCCCCGCTCCTCGACCGCGCAATGGTCTGGCTCGACACCCATTTCCCCACAGACGTCGCCTCCGGTGAGACTGTCTTCAACTGGGGCGACGCGCGCATCGGCAACGTGATCTATCAGGACTTCACACCCGCTGCCGTCCTCGATTGGGAAATGGCAACCCTTGGCCCACGTGAACTCGACGTCGCGTGGTTGATATTCGCCCACAACGTCTTTCAAGAACTCGTCGGCCTCGCCAGCATGCCCGGACTGCCCGATGTACTTCGCGAAGACGACGTCCGCGCCACCTACCGCGACCTCACCGGCATCGAGCTCGGCGACCTGCACTGGTTCTACCTGTACTCGGCGGTGATGTGGGGAGTGATCTTCATGCGCACCGCGTCACGGCGCATCCACTTCGGCGAGATGGCGCCACCATCCGACGTCGACGCCGAGCTGTTCTACCACCGCCCACTACTGCAGCGACTACTCGACGAGGAGATCTGATGCTGGGACCACTCGACGAGTATCCGGTTCATCAACTGCCCCAACCGATTGCATGGCCGGGCAGCTCTGACCGCAACTTCTACGACCGGTGCTACTTCAACGCCCACGACCGCACCGGCGACATCTTCCTCGTGACCGGCCTGGGCTACTACCCCAACCTCGGGGTCAAGGATGCGTTCGTCGTGATCCGACGCGGCGACGAACAGACCGCGGTCCACCTGTCCGACGCGATCGATCAGAATCGCCTCGACCAGCACGTCGGCGGCTACCGCATCGAGGTGATCGACCCCCTCCACACGATCCGCCTCACCCTCGAACCCACCGAAGGGATCTCCTTCGACCTGACGTGGAACGGACTGTTCGACGTCGTGCAAGAACTGCCGCATGTGATGCGCAGCGGCAACCGCATCACGTTGGACGCGCAGCGTTTCGCCCAACTCGGGTCGTGGTCGGGGTGGATCCGCGTCGACGACACCGAGATCGCCGTCGAACCGTCGAGGTGGATCGGTAGCCGCGACCGCTCCTGGGGCATCCGACCCGTCGGAGAAGCCGAACCCGCCGGACGTCCCGCCGATCCGCCGTTCGACGGCATGTGGTGGACCTACGTCCCCATCGCGTTCGACGACTTCGAGCTCGTGCTGATCGTCCAGGAGTCACCCGACGGCATCCGCACGCTCAACGACTGCTCACGGGTCTGGAAGGACGGCCGCGTCGAACAACTCGGCTGGCCGCGATTCGACATCCACTACCGTTCCGGGACCCGCGAGGTCACGGGCGCAACCATCGCGGCAACCGCCGCAGACGGTTCGCCGGTCACCTTGGAGGTCGACTCGCTGCTTGCCGCACCGCTGCACGTCGGCGGCGGCTACGGCGGCGACCCGGACTGGCAGCACGGCATGTGGCGCGGCGAGGGATTCACCGAACGCGTCACCTACGACATGACCGACCCCGCGGTCGCCGGGCGAATCGCATTCGGCGCCACCGATCACGTCGCGCGTGCGCGGTGCCGCGAAGCCGACGGTACGACGCGGGAGGGCTGGGGCATGTTCGAGCACTTCTGCCTCGGCAGGCACGACCCGAGCGGGTTCACCGACTGGCTCGACGTCGCGCCCTGACGCGTATTCCCTTTCTGCGTACCGTGGACTCATGAGCACACAAGAGATCACGCTTGGCAACTTCGAGGACACCATTTCGGCTGGCGGCACCGTGCTGGTCGATTTCTGGGCGGAATGGTGCGGTCCGTGCCGACAGTTCGCCCCGACCTTCGAGAAGGCGTCGGAGACTCACCCCGACATCGTGTTCGGCAAGGTCGACACCGAAGCCGAGCAGCAGCTCGCGGCGGGCTTCGGCATTCAGTCGATCCCGACGCTGATGGCTTTCCGCGACGGTGTGCTGGTCTTCAATCAGCCGGGTGCACTCCCGCCTGCACAACTCGAGCAGCTCATCACCGCGGTGAACGACCTCGACATGGATCAGGTGCGCGCAGAAATTGCCGCAGCCGACGCCGCGCAGGGCGGCAACCAGCAGGAGTCCTGAACTCCTAGAACCGCCCCGCGACGAAACCGGCGAACAGCACGAGAAAGCCGCCGATCTCGCCGGCCATCAGCGCGATCATCGACACCCGCAGCACCGGGTCTTCGCGGGCGAACTGATTGGTGGTGTCGCGCAGCATCCCGTGCAGGATGTAGCTGCCGATAGCGCCGACGAAGAACACCACCATCACCATCGCCGCGGCGAGGTTCAGCCACGTCGGCCACGCGCTGAGATGGACGAAGACGGCGACCAGAGCGGTCGCGAACGCATAGAGCAGCGACGATCGGTGAGCGATGTCGACGTACGGATGCGCCAGGTGGTCGGGCGATTTGCGCATCTGCTCGTATTTCCAGACTCCGAGAATCAGGGCAAGAAGAAACACCAGGCCCGACGCCCCGAGAGTGATCGCGGTCGCGTAATCGAGGTCGACGGTTGTGCGCATCGCCTAACGATATCTATCCCGCAAATTGGGATCCGACTCCCACCACAATCCGTTCGCGGCGTCATCGGCGTCGGGGACGGCCGCCTCGTCACTCGACTCCAGCGCGGCGTCGACCTGCTTTTCTGTCTCGCGTTCGTCGTTACGGAACCGTCGGAACAGCACCATGAGGAACGGCAATCCGACGACGTCGCCGAGTATCCAGAGAATGCCCGCACCGATCGTCTGATCCATGCGCAGACTCGGACCCCAGGTTCTGTGCAGTGCCGTGTAGTAGTCGACCGCCACCAGCGACCCCTGCCACAGCACGATCCCGAGCAGACCGTCGGCGATGCTCTCGACCGTCGTGATGCCCAGCGACAACGCCTGCGGGTATCTGCGCGGAACGGGATCGACCTGCAGGCGTGCATAGAAGTATCCGACGCCGATCGCCACGAGTAGTAGTCGTGTCGCGACGTCGACCGACTCGTCGCGCAGCACCAGCTCGTACCACCCCGTGAAGTAGATCAGCCAGGGCACGCTGAGCATCAGCGCCGACGTCGGGATCGGCCCGAGCAGCACGCGTGCGGCCCGACTGTTCATCGCGGCGTCGAGTCGTGCACGGCCGCGCGAGCCGAGCGCTTCGCGCAGCACCGTCATGGGTCGGCCCAACGCCAGTCCGAACGGCGCAACCAGCAGCAGCAGCACGAACTGCAGTGCACGGATCCAGAACAGGGTGTCGGAGTAGACGCCGACCACGCTGATGCCCGCGAGCAGCCAGACTCCGATGCCGAGGCCGGTGAACACGCACGCGGACCCGCGCGACACCGTCGAACTCCGCCGCCAACCCGCCCAGTAGACAGCCAGGACGGCTGCCACGATCACCGTCGTGACGGTGTCGAGACGCCATGACGTGAGCGCGACGTCGAAGGTCAGCGGAGTCGTCGGCGCGTGCACGACTTACAAGTCTGCAAGTGCCACAGACGAATCGGCAAGAGCCTCCGGATCGACGGGGTCTCCGCGGAGGATCAGTTGCTTGATGGCGTCGAGCTGATCCCAGATGTTGACCTGCATGCCTGCGAGGACCGTGTTGTCGCCGTCGAGCCAGAATACGACGAACTCACGTCCCGGCACGTCACCGCGAAAGACGACCTTCTCGTAGCCGTCGGCCAGTCCGCTGTACTCCATGCCGAGGTCGTACTGGTCGGTGAAGAAGTACGGCAGGTTCTCGTACTCGGCGCTGCCACCGAGCATGTTGGTGACTGCGACTGCCGGTTGGTTCAGGGCATTCGCCCAGTGTTCGACGCGCACCCGACGTTCGAGGATCGGATGCTCGGCATTCGCGATGTCGCCGACGACGTAGATGTCGGGGTCGCTACTCCGCAAGCCCGCATTGACGAGCACGCCGCCACCGTCGATGTCGAGTCCCGCCGACTCCGCGACGTCGAGGTTGGGAACAGCTCCCGCGGCGATCAACACCGTGTCGGCAGCGATGGTGTCGCCGTCGGCCAGGCGCAGGCCCGTCGCCACACCGTTCTCGGTGGTGATCTCGGCGACCTTCACCTCGGTCCGGAGATCGACGCCATGCTCGCGGTGCAGATCGGCGAAGATCTGAGCCACTTCCGGCCCCAGCGCACGCAGCAGCGGGAGCTTCGAGGCCTCTGCGATCGCCACCTCGACGCCGCGCTCACGCGCGGAAGCCGCGACCTCCATGCCGATCCAGCCCGCTCCGACGATCGCCAGGCGCGATCCCTCGGTGAGCGTCTCGCGGATAGCGCGGGCATCGTTGACGGTCCGCAGGTAGTGGACACCCGAGGCGTCGGCACCCGGCAGGTCGATGACCCGCGACGACGACCCCGTGGCCAGCAGCAACTTGTCGTAGGTCAGCGTCGTGCCGTCGGGCAGCGACACGGTCTTGGCCGCGGCGTCGACCTTCTCGATGCGGGTTCCCGGTCGAAACTCGACGCGCTGGTCGAGGTACCAATCGGTGTCGTGGACCGTGAACTCCGGCAGGTCCTTGCTGCCCTGCATGAATTCCTTCGACAACGGCGGTCGTTCGTACGGCAGCTCGTTTTCGACGCCGAAGATCACGACGTCACCGTCGAAGTCTTGTTCACGTAGCGCCTCGGCGGCCTTTGCCCCCGCAAGTCCGCCTCCGACTATCGCTATCGTTGTCACAGCGCATACCTCCAGCTTTCGTAAGAAAAATTGCTTGTGGTGCAGCTACCCGGACTCGACTCCAACGCTACGCGTCGACCCGACGCACGCTGGGGAAACGACGAGTGATGATCACGGAACAATCACGACGGATTTGTCGGATTGGCGGGGTATTCCTGGTGGTCGGGCCTGGATATCAGCCAAACTCGTATTACCAATTGATAACGACACGCTGTAGGCTCAATCGCGATTCCTGAATCGACTGTCACCGATCGGACGATCGGACGACTCTCGAATTCACGTTCTTCTAGTGGAAGTGATTGCTCGTGTCCCACACACGTCGTCGGGTTTTGCCCGGTGCAGTCTTGATGGTGGCGCTGGCCCTCGTGGTCGGCTTGATCTCTGGCGCAGGCAGCGCACAGGCGTGGGGTCCGCCCGCCAAGCAGATCAAGGGCTTCATCAACGAGCAGATCTACAACTACGGCATGGACCACCCGGTCTCGGTCCGCGCATGGCCGTCGCAAACCACCAACCCGCGGAATGCGCCGACGATCATCTTCCTCGACGGCCTGCGCGCCACCAACGATTTCAACGGCTGGGAGCGGGAGACCAACGTCGCCTACCTGGCTCAGCGTGGTTACAACGTGGTCATGCCGATCGGTGGCCAGTCGTCGTTCTACGCCGATTGGCAGCGGGCATCAGCCAGCGCGGGCCAGCGCAATCCGTACCGCTGGGAGAGCGTGCTCAAGGGCAGCCTTCCGCGGTTCCTCGACAGCCACGGTTTCCGTAACCGCACGCTCGTCGGCCTCTCGATGTCGGCGAGCCAGGCTGTGATCATCGGCAACGAACGGCGCGATCTGTACCAGCGCGTGGTCTCGATGTCGGGTTTCATGAACCTCGTCGCCACCGGCATGCAGACCATGCTGCGCGCAGCTGCCTGGGATGCGGGCCACTACAACCTCAACGACATGTGGGGCTGGTTCCCCAACGCAGAGGCCTTCCGGCATTCGCCGACGGAGAATCTGCCGTCGATGAACGGCCTGCACCTGTGGATGTACGCGGGAACCGGCGTGTGGGGCGACCACCAGCCTCCCGGCGCCAACAACACCGACTTCTACATCACCGGATTCAACTCGACGGCCATCGAGGCGGTCTCCGGTGAGCAGAGCCGCACCTTCGCGCTCGCAGCGCCGGCATTCGGCGTGAACCTGCGCACCGACTTCCCGATCACCGGAACCCACGCGTGGGGCTACTGGCAGCAGGCGATCTGGAACATCTACAACAACGGCTGGTTCCGCAACGGATAAGCGGTGCGCTACCGGCGCCCGGATCGGTCAGGACGGATCGATACCGGTGCGCCAGTAAGCCTGGGCTTTGACCGACTTCTTGTCGAGCTTGTAGTCGCTCTTGAACACGCCTGCGATTGCGCGGGTCGCGGTCATGTCCAGCGCCACCCATGCGAAATGGTCCGACGCGTCGAATGCCGCGGCACGCACCTGCTCGACGATCGCGCTCCCGTCAGACCCACGCTCGACGTAGTTCAGGGCGTCGTGCTCGCGTACGGCGATCGGCAGTTCCCTGTCGTCGTCGTGGGAGACCTCGAACCAGATGGTCGCGGGAACAGTCGGTGTGGACGCCGTCAGGGCTTCCAGCAATGAGTTGATCGCGGGCAGCGCCGCGGGATCGCCCGCGACGAGCCACCCCTTCGGTGCAGGTTCGGGGAGCGCGAATTTCGATCCCATGAACGTCGCACTGATCACGTCTCCCGGCTGTGCCGAGAGTGCCCAGCGCGGCGCGGCGCCGTCGTGGATCGCGAACTCGATCGAGAAGGTATCGGTTGCCGGGTCGGGATCAACGAGGGTGTAACCGCGCTGGTGGATCTTGCCGTGCTTGTTCACGAACCACATACGGATCCACATGGTCGGGTGCACCGGCCGGTCCTTGAGCAGTCCACCGCCCGTGAAATCGACGCGGACATAGTGATCGGTGATCTGCCGCGAACCGGTCACCGTCAGTTCGTAGTCGTCGGCTCCCATGAGCTTGAGAACCGCGCCCTGCCAGCCACGCGACTTATTCTTCGTGGGTGATTCGACCATTCCTCGACCTTCCATCCGCGCATCGCCGCCTGTTTGTGAGGGTAGCCTACCTTTTCTTCGTGCGCGACCGGTGCCCGTCTCACCCATCCCGACCGCGAGCCACTCCGAAGAACGTGTGTGAGTTTCCAGCCAGGCGAGGGTGCGCGGTGAGCGGACAGGCCGTCGAGCTGCGAATTTGGGAGACCCCGCGGGTAGGCCGAGCAGTGAGCCGGGTAGCGATCAGCCGGCTGCAACTGCGACGCGTACCCGGTCTGCGATTCGCCAAGCTTCTCGGGACCGGTTCCGGGGAGACTTTCACCATGCGTGACGCCGATCCACGTCACTGGGCACTGCTCACTGTCTGGGATGACCGTCATGCGGCAGATGCGGGGGCGGCGTCGAGCGCGATCCGTGGCTGGTCGGATGTGAGCACGACTGAGTTGAGGGTCCGCATGACACCCCTCGCGACCAAGGGACGCTGGTCGCGTCGAGAACCGTTCCAGGTCGACGATCCGTCGCGTAAGCGCGAGTGGGACGGTGCGGTCGCCGCCATCACCCGCGCACGACTTCGACCGACCCGCGCCCTCTCGTTCTGGCGCGCGGTTCCGCCGGTCGTCGCCGACCTCACCGGTTGCGATGGACTGCGCCTCGCCGTCGGAATCGGAGAGTCACCCATCGGACTGCAGGGCACCTTCTCGCTGTGGGAGAACGCCGCTGCCCTCACCGACTTCGCCTATCGATCTCCCGCCCACGCGAATGCGATCCGCGAGACCCGACCGCAGCGCTGGTACGCGGAAGACCTGTTCACGCGCCTGGCCGTGCTCGACATCGAGGGCAGCTACGCAGGAGTGCAACCGTGACAGCGCGACTGGCGTGGCTGCTCCTGGGCGCGACCATCCTTGTGCAGATCTGCTTTCCGCTGACCTCCGGCGGCACCCCCGCCCTGACCACCGCTGCGGTGCTCCTGTTCGCCTCGGCCATGCTCGTCGACGCCGCGACCAGTCGGGGCGTGGGCGCCGCGGCGGTACTGCTCGTTGTCGCGGGCGGTGGCGGATTGCTCGCGGAGGCGATCGGCGTTCACACGGGCTTTCCATTCGGCGAGTACGACTACACCGGGACGCTCGGCCTGGAGATAGCGGGCGTGCGGATTCTGGTTCCGCTGGCCTGGATCATGATGGCCTGGCCCGCGTGGAACGTCGCGCGACGACTTGTCGGCAGACACGGACCCGTCGCGACCGTTGCCGTGGGCGCGTGGGCACTCACCGCATGGGACGTCTTTCTCGACCCACAAATGGTCGACGCCGGACACTGGTATTGGTTGCACACCACGCCGAATCTGCCTGGTGTGGAAGGCATCCCGCTAACCAACTTCGGCGGGTGGCTTCTCGTGTCGGCGTTGATGATGACGGTGCTCGAGGCCGCCATCGGGCGCTCCGACAGCGTGCCCACGCTGCACACCGACGCGGTGCCGGTGGCCGCATACCTGTGGACCTATTTCTCGTCGGTGCTCGCCCACGCGGTGTTCTTCGGTCGGGCGCCGGTGGCGTTGACCGGGGCTCTGGTGATGGGCGTAGTCGCGGTGCCGCTTGCGGTCTCCGTGGTACGGGAGATCCGCACTGCCCGACGGTCGGGAGGTCACCGTGTCCACGCTGCGTGACCACCGACTCGCGCATCGGCTGTGGTGCAACCTGATTCGCATAGGTGCGGTCAATGCACTTGGTGGCCTGGCCCTGACGGTCGACAACGCGCGCCGTATCCGCGTTCCCGACGCCACTCTGCCGTGCGAGCCCGAGCCGCTGTGGGTGTTGCTGCCCGTCCGCGACGAAGCCGCCGACATAACGGACTGCGTTCGTTCCCTGCAGAGTGCCGCCGCGCGCTGGCCCGGTCCGTCGCGCGTCGTAGTACTCGACGACGAATCGACCGACGCGACACCGGATCTGCTCGCCCAGTTGAGCGCAGACGACGACGGCCTCGTCGTGCTACGGGGCCAACCACGCCCCGAGGGATGGCTCGGAAAGCCTTGGGCCTGCGCCCAATTGGCTGCGTTCGCGGCTGACGATACGGCTCCTGACCGGGCAGTCCTCGTCTTCGTCGACGCGGACGTGCGCCTGGCCACCGACGCACTCGTCGCGACCGTGGCAACCATGCGCGCCGCCCACCTCGATCTGTTCTGCCCCTATCCCCTACAGGAAACCAGCGGTGCCGCAGAGCGATTGGTGCAACCGCTGCTGCAATGGTCGTGGATGAGCACTCTGCCGCTGAGGCTCGCAGAACGATCGCCGCGACCGAGCTTGTCGGCAGCAAACGGCCAGTTCCTCGCCGTCGACAAGGACGCGTACGAACGTGCGGGCGGTCATCGGGCCGTCCGCGCTGACGTTCTCGAAGACATCGGGCTGCTTCGCGCAGTTACGGCTTCGGGCGGGTGCGGCGTGGTCGGTGAGGGCAGCACCGGGGTGAGTTGCCGGATGTACGACGGGTGGGCGCAGGTCCGTGCC
>NZ_DLSO01000021.1:0-16912 GCF_002500165.1 Gordonia sp. UBA7860
TGTCCACACATACGTGAAGTCGGCCACCCACCACTGATCCGGATGTGTCGGTGTATCCCATTGTCGTTCAACATGATCAGGGAATCGTGGCGCTCTATCGTCTCGGTGGGTCGTGGTGGTGCGATGGCTGCCGCGTACAGCACCGGAGATGCCGCAGATCCCCATCAGCCGGCCGACCTGATCACGACCCATCACGTGACCGGCGCGCCACATCGTGTGATACATCTTGCGCACCCCGTACACACCGCGGTTCTTCTCGAACTGCTGGTAGACGGCATGAGCGGCGTAGGCCTCCTCGAGCATCGCTGCCGAGACCAGGCCACGCTGCTTGTGGGCATAGTAGGTGGATGGGGCAATCTGCATTCCGTACTCAGTGAGTACCCGGCAGATCGGATCGACCCCGAACCTGTCCCTGTGATCGTCGATGTACTCGACGATCAACGAAGTCGGCGGTCGATCTCCGCCGCGGCGAAAAACGCCGACGCCGTCTTCAAAATCTCATTGGCTCTGCGCAATTCGGAATTCTCACGACGCAGCTCACGCACCTGAGCATCCAACTCCCCACTGGTCGTACTCACCCCCGAGGAGACCACCGGCGTGTCCTTCTCGATCCAGTTACGCAGCGTCGCCTGATTGATATCGAGCATCTCGGCGACATGCCGGCGCGCCGCCGACTTCGACTCGCCCACCTCGCCGAGCCGATCCTGATACATCCGCACGGCACGCTCACGCGTCTCCTGGTCAAACTTCCGTGGTGCTCCCATAACAGCATTCTCCTGGTGAGATCACGGTCTCCACCAGACCCAGGACGGTTCACCGCTGCTCCCCCGGCGAGCACGTTGTGTTCGATGAACTGACTTCAAACGCTTGGGATCTTGCGCCATTTTCCGTGACGATTGTGCGCCGACGCTGCCGGTTGCTGTTGCCGATGCGTCTGACATCGTTTTGGCCGACGAGTGTCGCACGAGGCGACCGGACGCGTCTACGGGGACCTCGTGCTGAAGGGCCGACGATCGAGGGTTGCAAGACTAGAGGGGCTTCGAGGTGACGTGCTCCAATAATGGCGTACCAAGAGCGCGGCGGGATGCCCCACTCACACGCAAACGTCCGCGAGGTCGGCTAATTCGGTGGTGACATGTGCCGATACCGCTTCGTGTGCCGCGCGGTTGGCCGCGGTCAAGGTGCTGCGGGTGCCATGGCGACTTTCGGTGAGCTTGCCCAGGGCTGACATTCGTGACCACCGCAGGTGAGCTTCGGCTGCGATCAATATGTCACTGTGACGATTTTGCACGTCCGAGCATCGCACTGGCCCCTATGTTTGACAACGTCGTCGGTTCAGCGCAACCCAACATCGCCGTTGATAATCGTCCTGGGACGTCAGGTAGTGACGACGATCTTCTTGCCTCCGTGTTGGCCGGCGTCGAAGCGGCGGTGCGCCTCGACGATGTCGTCAAGACCGAACACGGTGTCGATGACAGGTCGGAAGCCGCCCTGCTGAACGCCTGCGTCGAGGAAAGCGGACATGCGTCCCGTCACCGCCGGATCGAGAAGGTAGTCGAAGCCGCGATAGTTGACGATGGTGACCGACACGTCATCTGGTTCGGGTGTCGGCCGCGGGTCGAGGAACCCGACAGCGATCAGGCGTCCTCCTGGACGCGTTGCTTTCAGGAGAGCCTGCTGGCCTGGCCCCCGAACCACGTCGAGGGTGATGTCTGCACCCGTGCCGTCGGTGAGACGCTGCACCGCGGCAGGCACGTTCTCGCGGTCAGTAGCGACCACAGCGGCTGCGCCCGCCTCAAGCAGATCGTCGGTTTTCGTCACATCCCGAGTGATGGCGATCGGTACTGCGCCTAGTCGAGACGCGACCTGAATTGCCGCTCGCCCAACGCTTCCCGACGCTCCGGCGATGAGCACGCGGTCATTCGGCTGCATGTTCGCTGCCTCGACGAGAGCTCCGTATGCGGTGGAGTAACCCACCCAGATCGCTGCGGCCTCGACGACGTCGAGTTCCGCCGGTCGGGCAACCACCCAACTCGCCGGAATAGTGGTGAAGTCGGCGTAGCTGCCGCGGACTATCGAGTCCGGGATCGCAGTGATGATGACCGGGTCGCCGACCCGAAACCCGGACACTTCCCGGCCGGTCGCGTCGATGACACCGGTGCCCTCGATGCCGAGGCGTGCGTGCGGGAGGGGAACAGGTGCTGGTGATGAACCCGACCGCATCATTGCGTCCAGCGGATTGATCGCGAACGCCTCGATCCGCACGCGAACCTCGTCGGCCGTGGGCTCGGGGACGGAGGTGTGTACGTGGTGCAGTACCTCCGGCCCACCGAATTGATCGAATTCGACTACTCGTGGCATGACTGACTCCTTGCGAATACCGGTTCTGTCTGTTGTGCATCCAGTCATCACGCTAGGAGTCGAACGGTTACCTGGAGGTACCTTGGATTCGTGCAGACCACGCCCGGCCACGCGTTCCTGTCTGATTGCCCCACCCGTCTGGCGATCGAGGTGATCTCCAGCAAGTGGGCTGTGCTCGTGCTGTTCGGACTCAGCAAAGAACCTCGACGGCACGGTGAACTTGTCGACCTCATCGGCGGTGTCTCACGCAAGGTGCTTACTCAAACTCTGCGTCGGCTCCAGGAGTTTGGTCTCGTCGAGCGAAGTGTCGACGGTGCACGGCAAGTGGAGTACAGCCTCACCGACCTGGGGAAGACCCTCATAGATCCCATCGAGGTACTCACCACCTGGGCGCGAGATCACGGCGAAGAAATCCTGGAGTTCCAAGCGGCTACTACGGATGACGGCCGTTAGACACGCTTAGTCGCCTGGCTCGGTCCGGACCGCCGCGAGAAGGCGCTCTATCATTGACGGTAACCAGCAATCGCGCCGAAGATAGCCACATTCCTCTGGCACCCGCCAGCCTGAAGCCGCGATTCCGTCCAGGATGGTGGCTACGGCCGCCAGGTCCTGCAGAGCGAGCCCAGTGGAATTGAACAGGGTGATGTCGGAATCGGTGCGTCGGCCTGCGACGGTTCCGCTCACGATATCGCCGAGTTCTGCGACGATATGGTCGCCGGTGATGGCGCCTTCTGCGAGCGGAATGCACACGTCGCCGGACTTGGAGACGGCGGTGTCGTAGCTGTCGACAATCAGCCGAGATCGTCGGATGGAGATGGTGTCGACTTCACGATGGTCGGCTCTGGGGGCAGCGCCGACCACGTTGAGATGTGTTCCGGGAGCTATCCAGTCGCCATTGACGATGGGATCTTCAGACGGGGTCAGTGTGCATATGATGTCGGCCTGCCTGATGGTGTCGCGTGGCGTGGCCGCTCGGGTGATTGGGTATTCCGAGCGCATCGGTACCTGTGCGAAATGCTTCGAAGGTCTCCGTTGACCGGGTCCATACGATGATGCCGCGGACTTCGGCCACTTCGGCGAGCGCGTACGCGTGCTCAATCGCCAGGTTTCCCGCTCCGACGAGCCCTAGAATCGACGGCCGCTGTCGGGCAAGGTATTTCGTGGCCACCGCGCTAGCAGCTGCGGTCCTGACGGCGGTGATGGCATGGCCGTCGAGCATCGCGATGCATTCTCCTGTACGCGCGGAGAAGGCGGTGATCGTTGATCGCTGCCGCGGCAGCGATCGTGCGGGATTGGCGGGCAGATCCGACAACATCTTGACCAGTGTGATACCTGGGCCGGCGTCGTACGCGATCATCGGCAATGCGACGCCGTCCTCGGGCAGGGTCAATGCGGGCGGCGCCGGACTATTCGCCGAGCCCGTCGAGAGTGCGGCATGCGCACGCTCGACGGCCTCGATGATCGACGACCGGTTGATGAATGGGCGGATGTCGGCGTCGGAGAGGACGAGAGGCATGTCACCGATGACTTTGGCTGAGTTCGAGGTGCGCGGTGATGCTCGGCGTCACGATCTGGTCGAATGTCGGTGCGGTGGACACCATGCGCTCAGCCGCGAGCACCTCCATCCACCGGCGAGTGCCCTCGGGATCGATTCGGACGCTGTCCCACGTCCCCGACTCTTGAATCGCAACGCACGCGGCGCTGAGGGTCGACGGGTCGGCGGTGGGCCAGTGCTGTGTCAGCAATGGTCGAAGACCGGCAACCGGTGTGGCGCAAACCTCCCGCATCGCGTAATCGAGCGCGGTGACGAAAGCGGTGAGCCTGTCGCGAAGCTCGTCTATACGCTCTCGATGGCAGTAGTAAACACTGTTCGGGCCGACTCCGACCGCGCTGGTGTAGTCGACGGCGATCACGCCGGTTCCCCGATCGACCATGGATTGAGCGGTGAGAGTGTCGAGAACTATCGCGTCTCCGAGTCCTGATTCGAACAATTCGACATACATCGGGGTCGAAAGATCCCGCAGAAAAGCGACGGATGAGGGATCAACCCCATGTTCGCGCAAGAGTCCTGCGGTCACTGCATACGGTGCACTCCCCCCAATACCCGGAGCGAGGATCGTGCCATCGACAAGGCTTGACCAGGTGAAAGTGGCAGCGTTGCCCCTGACGACCAGTGCCTTGGGGAAGCGGTCATTGACCTGCGCGAAAGCGACGAGATCTCGTTGTGAACCGGCGTACATTGCCGGGACCCACAGGCCGCCGAGCGCGACGTCGGCGACACCGCTGTCAAGATCGTCCAGGACCCCCGTCCAGGGGTCACATGCTCTCGAGATGACGGTGAGGTCGTGCGCAGCGAATAGCCCGACGTGGTCTGCGTGGTATTGAGGCAGGTAGTTGAGAGCGTGCGCGGTTGCCGAAATGGATAGTTGTTTCATGTGTTTTGAAGTCCTTTGTCGGTGAAATGTAGTCGGGATTCGAGAAGGCGTCCTGCGTCGTCGGCGTATTTTGTTGTTTCGTGTTCCCTACGCGGTGGCCGGCGCGGAAGGGCTATCGGCGACCTCCTCCAACGACTTACCGAACGTTTCCGGGCCGAAACGAGCGGCGATCACCAGCAACCCGTACATGACCGCGATCATGAAGAAGACTCCGGCTACGCCCGATTGGTTGAAGAAGAACAGTGCTGCAAACGGCATTACCGCTCCGGCGACATTGCCGATTCCGTTGACAACGGAGGCGCCCATGGCGCGGATTGAGGTCGGAAACAGCTCAGGCGACCAGACCGACAGCAGCGTGTTGAGCATCATGGTGAAGAACTGGAAGATAGCGCCGAGGATCAGAATCAACGCTGCGTTCTGCGCGAGCGTGGCGAAAGCGATTGCAGAGACACACCCCAACACTGCCGCGCTCATCACACTGATCCGCCTCGGAATACGCCCGGCGAGATACAGGGCTGCCAGCGCACCTGCGAGGCTTCCGATGTTCATGATCATCGTGAACAGCAACGACTCGCTGAGAGAGTAGCCGCGGGACTGCAGCAGGATGGGCATGAGGAACAACAGGGTGACCTGTGCGCCGAACGACATCCACGACGCTGTCCCCACTGCGGCGGTGCGGCGCAGGTTTCGTCCCCGGAACACCTCCGCGTACGACGTCCTGGTGGGATTGACCACGATATATCGGCGGTCGTGACGAACTCCAGGGTCGGGCCGGGATTGCGCAGCTTCGACACTCGACCGCATGCCAGTCGGGTCAGACTTCGGTTCGCGTCGTCTACGCGTCCCTTCGACAGATAGAAGCGAGGAGACTCGGGCAGATACCGCCGGAAGAACACGACGAGCACTGCTGGCATCGCCAGGATCACGTATGTCCAGCGCCACGACGACTCATCTCCCCCGAGCGCGTTTCCCAGGGGTCCAAGAACAAGGAGGAAGAAGCCGAAAGACAGGATGTTCCCCACTCCGCCCGAAGCGACGTTCAACGTCGCCAACAACCGACCACGGTGGCGTGTGGCAACGAGTTCGGAGAGTATCGCCAGCCCGACCGTGAACTCGCCACCGAGACCGATCCCGACAAGGAATCGGCTGGCCAGCAGAACCTCGTAGTTCGGCGCGATCGCACTGATCAAGCCGCCGAGTGTGTAGATGAGCAGGTTCAGGCTCAGCGCAGCGCGACGGCCCCACCGATCCGCGATGTATCCACCGATGAGACGCCCGACCAGGCCGCCGATGACCGTGGCGGTGTTGATGCACGTCAGCTCGGTGTTTCCGATGTGAAGGCTGTCCTTGATGAGACTGCCCATCGCGCCGGTCGAGTTCTGCTCGAGACTGTCGAAGAGTTGCCCCGCAAGCAACAGCGCGAGGACGGCTACCTGTACTCGGCCGAAACCGATGCGATTGAGGGCACCGGGTAAGCCAGACGAAATCGGTTGATCAGGCTCTGCGGCTGAATCGGCTGCAGGTGTTGGCGTGACTGCGGTCGGTGGTGAGCGTGGCTTTGTAGTCATGGTTGGGCTCCACGAGAGTGAGAAGACATCGATCTGGAGAGAACAAGCTCGGCGTTGAGTCCCTATAGTTGTATACAATTACTGTTGCAATCACGTATCGCCACGTAACGACAACGCAAAATGGCGCGCAATGGCCCACTAGTTGTATACAACTAAAACTGCATGTTCAGAGTTCTGATCGAAAACGCTCGACGAAGGTGTCCTCGTCGCGCCTTAGGTGCTCGTCCATCAGGTACCCGGCCTGTACCTCAGCGCCCGACAGGATCGCCCGGGCGACCGCCGCGTGATCGGCTCGCGACGTCTCCCAATCTGTACCCAGTCCCCACGCAACCCGCTGGTTGATCGCGGAGAGCATCTCGCGCAACTTTGCATTGCCCGAAGCGACCCCCACCAAATCATGAAAAGGTCGCGTACCGGCGGCATGCTCCGTCGTTTCGGGGTCTACGTCTCCAGCCGCCACCTTCCCGAGTTCCGCGGCAACGGGTTGACCTCGGTTGGCCGCGGCCAACTGCGCGGCCAGGACTTCCAGTGTCCGTCGAATCTGAAGATATTCGAGACTGTCTTGACGTAGCGACGGCGACACCGTCGCTCCGCGATGCCGCACGACGTTGATGAACCCCTCAGCAGCGAGCTGACCTAGGGCTTCGCGTACCGGGACTCGAGATACCTTGAACCGCTCGGCCAGTGAGTTTTCGACGAGTCGCTCACCGGGCTCAAGACGGCCCTCGAGGATGTCCGCACGAAGGTCCTGGGCTATGACCCGCGCGGGCGACACACCTTCAACAAACCCGTGTTCAGTCGACATCCACAGAATCGTACGTAGTCCTCGACCAGAGTGGACAGTCTCCTACCGTATGGTGCCGATCGTCCGGACGCGACGCCGGCCCGATCACAGCGTCGGTCAGCCGGGCATCTCGTACGCCCCGTCGCGCGACTTGACCTGCTGCCAGACCCTGTCGAAGGAGTCTGCATCGGCGACGGGTCGACGAACTGCGTCGAGCGCCCATGCCTGCTGTTCCGTTGTAGCCGTTGGCTTTCCATAGAGTGAGACGGCGTAGCCGGAGAAGTCGCGGATCTGGAAGTCGAAGATCCGGTTGAGTAGATCGTCGTCGAGCCCGGTGATCGCTGCCTGCTCCAAGATCAACTGCCCGTAGACGACGAGGGAGAACAGATGTCCGATGGTGAGGACGAAGTCGAGGTCCTTCTGCTGTTCTGCGCTCGGTGCGGCGGTCTGCAGCAACGCTTGTAAGGCCTGTGCCTGCTCGTAGAACACGGCGACGTTCGGTACGTCGGTGCGGGCGGCGTACGGCGTCGTCCAGTCGGCGAAGCGCACCTTGCCCGCTCCCCCGACGGGTCCCTGTGCGAAGAAGAACGTGTCGTCAGAGGCGTCGAGGCGTGTTCCGATCTCTGGATACTCGACCGGCCCGAAGAGGTAGTTGGGCATGAATTTCAAGATCTGGCCGACGTTGACGTGGACGGTGCCCTCGAGCCGCGGCAGCCAACCGATGAATCGGTTGGCCTGGTGAAAGTAGGTGTTCTTCTCGTAGCCCTTGGCAGCGACGGCGTCGAGCAGCAGCGTCATCACCGTTTCGCCCTCCGAGGTGACCTTCGATTTCGTCACCGGGTTGAACAGCAGATATCGCCGATCGTCGAGGCTGGCCGACCGGAAGTAGTCGACGGCGCGGTTGCTGAACAACTTCATCGCACTGAGCCGCGCGAACGCGTCGACGAAGTTGCCCTGCACGTGGGAGAAGTCGGTGACGCGGTTGCCGTAGAGAATTCGGTTGTTCGTGTGGGTGATCGCCTCGTACAGCGAGTGCGTACACATCCCGACCGAGCCGTGGCACAGGTTGAACTTGCCGACGTTGACCGTGTTCAACGCAGCGGCGAAGGCTTCGGGTCCCGTGTGCAGGATGTCATCGGGACCGACCGGGTAGTTGTCGAGCTCGAAGGTGGACACGAACATCTGTCCATGCACGACGTTGTCGATGAGGTGATAGTTCTCGTGTCGACTGTCGACGGCGAAAAACACGTAGCCGTCGGGCCCCTCGACGTCGGCGCGACGACCGAACACCGAGACCATCCCGGCCACGTTGCCATTACCGATGTAGTACTTGGTGCCCGATGCGGTGAAGCCGCCTGCGTCGTCACTCGTCAGCACCATGTCGGTGCTGTACACATCGGCGCCGTGGGCGCGTTCAGACAGGCCGAAGGCCATCACTTCGCCGTCGAGAAGCTGCTGCGCTGCTTTGGTTTTCGCAACCTCATTGTTCGACATCCAGATCGGGCCGAGTCCGAGGATGGTGACCTGTTCGGCATACCAATAGGCCAACCCGTAGAAGCCGAGGATCTCACTCAGCGCAGCGTTGCGGGCGGCGTCCCAGCGTCGATCCTCGTCGCCGTCGGCGTACGCGGCTGGTGTGAGGAACGTCGCGAACAGCTTCTCCTTCTTCTCGAACTCGAGGAAATCGGCGACCCATTCGGCGTTGAGGTCGGCCTGAAGCAGTCGCTGTTTGCCGTAGGACTCGAAGAAGTCGATCGTGGCGCGTAGCAATCGGCGCGTCTCGGCGTCGAACTCCGAGTAGTCGTTGGTCGCGGGATTCAGCAAAAGGCCCATGGGCCGAAGCCTAGCCAGTCAGGGGTTGCCAGGGAAACGTGACTTTGTCGCGTCACACCTCGCGCGCGTTCGCCGAGACGTTGGCCTCGACGAGCATGCGAAGTTGGTTGGCGACCTGGTCGAGTGGCGTCGTGCTCTGGGCTGCGCGACTGAGCAGAAGAGCACCCTCCATGCCGGACACGACGGTGGCAGCAAGGTCAGTCGCCGCAGACAGCTCGAGTCCCTCGACCCGGTAGAACCGTTCGGCGAGGATGTCGGTCCAAGACGTATAGATTTCGGCGGCTGCGTCAGCGGCATCGGGTGCGTCGCGGCGACCGAAAGCTGCTGCGGAAACGACACATCCCCCTTCGAAGTCCGATTCGCGTACAAGATCTTTCCAGATCTCGACGAAGGTGCCGAGCGGGTCGTCGGACTCCATCACCGCGCGCAGAACCTCGGTGGTCTCGTCTCCCGCATGCCGGGTTGCGGCGGTGACGAGTTCGGGTTTGCCGCCGGGAAAATTCCAGTACAGCGAACGACGGGCGACCTTGCTGTTTGCGACGATCTCAGTGACACCGACTCCTGCCACGCCGTGACGTCGGACCAACTCGATAGTGGCTTCGATCAGCCGTTCCCGCACACTTGCCACTGACTCGACCTTTCCCGGTCTCGATTCTCATCCGACAGTGACGATATCGCCAGGATGCGCGCACCGGCTCCCGGAACCATGGTCCGAGGTCCGACCCTTGCCCGCTTATACCGATCATGCTAATTTCACTGGTTATACCGATCGGTATAACCGCAACGGCGGGGGCTTCTCTTCGCGTGTGGGAAGGGCAGAGTGTGTCGATTCATCATCTGAACTGCGGAGAGTTGCACCCACCGTCGGCGTGGCTGGCCGAAGGCGTCGGAAGTCTATTTCGTCGAGGACACGCGGTGTGTCATTGCCTGCTCATCGAGAGCGACGACGGCGTGATCCTGGTGGACACAGGATTGTCTGAAGTCCAGACACGTTCTCCGAGAGTGACTTTGGGAGCGGACGTCGCGTTTCTGCTCCACCCGTCGACGTCGTCGGCGGTGACGGCCAAAGCGCAGGTGCAGCAGCACGGATTCGACGTAGGCGATGTCCGGCACATCTTCATGACGCACCTCGACGTCGACCACCGAGGAGGCCTCGCCGACTTCCCCAATGCGACAGTCCATGTCAGCCGGATGGAGCTGACGAGCGCAGAGGAACCGCGAACGCGGATGGACCGCCGGCGATACCAAGGGGCCTGGCGGGACTCGCTGAAGTGGGAGATTCACGACACCAGCACCGACCGTTGGCACGGGTTCCCAGTCCTGTTCGACGATGACACCTCGGCAGGCAGACTGGTCATGGTCGAGCTGCCGGGGCACTCCCCCGGTCACAGCGGGATCGCCATCGAGCACACGGGAGATGCGACTCACGCCCCGGGCACGCTGTTCCACGTCGGTGACGCCATTCAGCACCGGAACGAGTTGCGTCGTGATGCCGCTACTCCGTGGGGCATTCGTGGATTAACACGTTGATGCAGGTGAATCGCCGGGAACGTCTGCGTACGAGAAGTGCACTGCAGGAGCTCGCCACCGGCGACGTCGTCGTGATCTGTGCTCACGACGCGCACATGTTCGCCGATCATGCGGCGCCCTTGTGAAGCGTCCCGTGGTCCAGCTTCCCGCACAGGTGTGGCAGCGGGCCCGCTCCCTGGTGGAGACGAGCGCAGTTGCCGACGCACATGGGCATCCACAGGCAGTGGTGCCGCGACCGCTGAGGCGTCTCGCGGAGAAGGTCGCCCACGTCCCACATGATCCGCTGGAGACCCTTGTCACGGGCGGAATCAACCTGGCAGTGATCACGGCTGTCGGCGATGCGATGGCGACCGCGGGGAGGCCCCGGTCTGCGCTCGATACGGTCTACCGTCAGCTCGCCGCCACACGCCGCGAAGCGTTCACCGCCCGGCTGCCGATCACGACCACAGTGGCAGGGATCGGCGCAGACACCGGCACCCAGGTGCTTCTCGGGATCGAAGGCGGTGATGTCATCGGCGACGACCCAGAATGCCTTTCCCGGCTATACGACGTCGGTGTCCGACTGATCGGGCTGGTTCACTACGCCGACAACAACCTGGGAACGATCAGCACGTCGGTGACCGGACGCCGCGGAAGTGGTCGCGTGCGTTCCGGGACGAGGCCTGCAGGGCTCACCGGACTCGGCGTCGAGATCGTCGGTGAGATGAACAGTCTCGGCATCGCCATCGATCTTGCGCACGCTGACCGGGCCACGACTCTCGCGGTTTGCGAAACCACCACCAAGCCGCTGATCCCCTCTCACACAGGCGCCGCGTCGGTGCGGGACTTTCCGCGCTACATCGCCGACGTCGAGATCGAAGCCATCGCCGGAACCGGCGGCGTGATAGGGCTCTGGCCCGCGCGGATCGGGTCGATGGCGATGAGCGATCTCGATGACTTCGCTCAGCACGCCTACCATCTCGCCGAATGCGTTGGCATCGAACACATCTGCATCGGCACCGACAAGAACGACGTCACGGCGTACGCAGAGGGTTATCGAAACTCGGACGACTTCGTCAGTCTCGCTGCTGCACTCCTGCACGCCGGATTCGGCGAGTCCGATGTCGCCCAGATCCTTGGCGCGAACCTGCTGCGTGTGCTCACCGACATCCTGCAATCCCATCCGTGACCGAGGCGCCGCGTCCTCGGCTCAGAAAGGTTCACCATGATCGATCCCATCCAGAGTGCGTCGGCGCCGGCGCCGTTCGGCCCGTACTCCAGCGGTGTTCAGATAGCGAACGTTGTTCAGGTATCCGGGCAGGTCGGCCTCGACCCGCAGAAGGGTGGCCTCGCAGGCGACACCGCTTACGATCAGACCCGTCAGGCTCTTCGTAATGTGGCGGCGATTCTCGCCGAGCGGGGTCTCGATTACACCGACGTTCTGATGCTCCGGGTCTTCGCAGAGGCACCCGAAGTTTTCCCCGAGGTCAATCGGGCCTTCGAAGACGAACTCGCCCAACCATATCCGGCGCGAACAACGCTGTTCGCCGGACCGCCGCCAGGAATTCTCGTCGAGATCGACGCACTGGCGATCATCGCAAACTAGCCCCACCCCGCATATCCCTAACCGCAGCATCCGGACAACTCGACGAGGAGTCACCGTCATGCCTCACAATGGATTTCGATCTCTCACTGCAGCACCGACACTACTGATCGCGCTCGTGATCGCCGTGCTCCTCAGTGCGTTTCCCCTGACAACCCCCGTCGCCAACGCAGAGCCCGCGCCACCGCGAGATTCCTTCTATGACCGACCCGCGGGTCTCGCGGCAGCCAAGCCCGGGCAGATTCTCCGGACTCGCAAGGTGGAAATCAAAGCGCTGCAACTGGTTCCGGTCAATGTCGACGCGTGGCAGTTGCTCTACCGGACGACCGGTATGAACGGTCAGCCCGACGCCACTGTCACCACTGTGATGGTGCCCCGCGGGCAGAAGCCGCGGAAACTGTTGTCATACCAGGCTGCCACCGACTCGACGTTGCGTGTATGCAACCCCTCGCACTCTCTGACCCACGGTGCACCAATCGACTTCGGCAGTCCCGCAGGGCCGTTGACGCTCGCGCTGCCGGGACTCGAACTGCTCCTCGCAGCCGCAGGCGTCGAACAGGGCTGGGCGGCCGCGATTCCCGACCACGGAGGGCTCGACGCCCGCTTCCTGACACCCCGCCAACCCGGCTACGCGGTCCTCGACGGCGTCCGAGCCGTTCAGTCCTTCTCTCCTGCGGGTACTCGCCACGGAGACCCGGTCGGCATGTGGGGCTACTCAGGAGGCGCGATCGCCACGAGTTGGGCGGTGGAAGAACAACCGGCCTACGCCCCCGAAATCGCGATCTCGGGTGCCGCGATGGGTGCTCCCGAACGAGATCTCGAGGCATCACTGAAAGCGGTCAACGGCGCAGCTACGGCTGGATTGATTCCGATGGCACTTGCCGCGATCGGCAAAGATTCGCCCACATTCCAAGCCGCTCTGCGCCGCTATGTCACCCCGGGTGGCCGAGCAATCGTGGATGAAGCTCGTAATCACTGCGTCGGCCAGAATGGTGTTGCGAATCTGTGGTTCGACTACCGCGCAAACTTGAACAAGCCGGTCGATGTCGTCCTGAACGATCCGGTCATCCGACGCGAGATCCAGGCACGTGGCATCTCGACGCGACGGCCGATGGCGCCGGTCTACATCTACAACGGCGTGACCGACGAGGTGGCAGCGATCAAGGGCACCGACAAACTGGCCCGCGCATATTGCAGCGGAAGTACCGACGTCACCTACCGGCGAGAGCAACTGCCGCCCAACCCGCTCCCCCAGGTCACCTCGACCCACGGCACGATCGCCGTCACCGGCGCATCGGGAGCATTCGCATGGTTGAAGACACGCCTTTCAGGCGCCGCCGCGCACGCCGACCGATGTGATTGGCGCACCGTACCCAACACCCTGTTCGAGCAGGAATCGCTGAACACCTTCGGCCCGTACATCGCGACAGCTCTGCGGACGGTACTCAATCAACCTCTCGGGGTCCGATGACGATCGCAGGGGTTGACGACGGACCAACGCCGGTCGGTCGACGCGGCTGCTAGCGTCGAACGGATACAGGCCGGGATGTACTCCCCGAACGGAGCATCTGTTCGGGGAGTACATCCCGATCCGCGACGCGACAACGATACGGAGGTCGACCGCGTGCTTACGTGCGATGCATCGAGCGACCCGACCGAGGGAGTGCGGCGCACCGTCACCCTGAGTTTCGACAACGGGCCTACCGAGACCACCTCCTACGTACTCGACGTGCTGCGGGACAACGCTGTTGATGCCACCTTCTTCGTGGTGGGCAGCAAGCTTCAGGCTGCCGGGCGCGAGGTGCTCGAGCGCGCCCGCGCCGAAGGACATTGGATCGGCAATCACACCATGACGCACTCCGTACAACTCGGCGCGTCAGACGACCCGCACGTGGTGGACACTGAAATCGGTCAGGCACAGGAGTTGCTGGGCGATCTGACCCACCCCGACAAACTGTTTCGTCCCTATGGCCGGGGCGGCGTGCTCGATGGCCGCCTGTTCAGCCCTCGATCAGTGCGGTACCTCGAACAGCGCGAGTACACCGTGGTCCTGTGGAACTGCATCAGCCACGACTGGAGCCAGCCCGATCACTGGGTTGATCGATGCCTGGAAACCGTTGAATCCCAGTCATGGTCGTTGGCCGTCCTGCACGACATCCCCAGCGGGGCGATGACTCGTCTGCCCGAGTTCTTCGACAGGGCCCGCCAGCGGGGCATCGTGTTCACTCAGCAGTTCCCGCCGTCGTGCGTGCCGCTTGTGCGTGGAACTCAGCGAGGATTCCTGGACGGACTGAAGTCGGGCTGAGCCCTTCAAGGCGGTCCGGCCGTTTCGAGCTCATCATCGACACGATTCGACGTGGTCGGTATCGACGTGCTGTGCGCACTGGCGCGGCGCTTGAGTAGAGCAGCCGTACAGAACCCCGAAAAGGTCTGCACCGCAGTCACATAGATGATGACGGAGTAGATCGATCCGATCCCAGCTGTCACTCGTTGAGTGTCCCTGTTCAGGTGACAGTCACTCAGTGCCGGGCCCGAAGAAGGTACCTGTCATGGTCCGTTCGAGAGTGCCGACGGCCGAGTCCATACTCGCGTGTCCGAGGCCGAAGCTGAGTAGTCCGATTCCCATCGCCGCACCGCTGAATGCGATCATGAGATCCAAATCTTCTGCATCGCTAGGTATCTCGCCGCTGCGGCGCGCTGCGTCGAACATCTCGTGAAGTGTGATCACCAGCGGCGTGCCCACGTCCTCGAGGACCGCAAGCAGGTCTGGATGCCTCCGCAATTCCAATGACATGGAGGCCAGGAACGGCGTGATGGCCGGGCGTCGTCGATGGATGGATGCCGACGCTCGCAACAGCGCGCCGATCTGCCCGCAGAGTGTTGTCTCGCCCGCGATTGCCGCCAGATACTCAGGAAGTAGTTCAGCCTGGGCACTCGCTAAGCCCTATGCCTGGTATGACGGTCGCGAACAGACGCGAGTGATCGTCCGAATCGAGCCGGAGCGGATTTCGAGCGTTCCGTGAGTGAGCGCACGGTCTGTGTGACCCGACACAGTCAACCCGCCCACCCCGGGTCACGATTACGTGACTGCCGTGTATCGATGACGCTCCACGTATAACGTCTGCGGCCGCAGTGGCGATCTGTCACACAAGGCTGGGAACGTTGAACCGAATCAAGTGGAGGCGCCATGTCTCGTCGTATAACAAGCATGCTGAGCGCGCTGGCAGCGTCGGCAATCCTGGCAACGGCAGCCGCGGCACCGGCTGTAGCGGCGCCGGCTGTAGCGGCGCCGGCAGGTGCACACCAGGCAGGCACATCTGGCGGTGGAGCGTGTCTTTCTGCTGCGTCGTCAGAGGTTCAGCGTGGACTTCGTCAGATCGGCCCGCCCCTCGGGCGCAAAGATCTGCACTGGGTTCTGAGTTCGAAGTCGAGTGCCCGCACCCCCTGGTGTCCGCTCCTCATGTGGGCGCAATTCGAGACCTCGGGGGGCACGGGGTCCTCGCCGGTTGCGGTCTTGCTGTTTCGTCCTGGGAAGTACCTCGGCTCCGCATGGAAACCCACGGGATTCGTATCGGTCACGGGTTCGACGCCGATCAGCGTGACCGTCACCTATCGCTGGACAAATCCCGGCGACGCCAACGCGTTCCCGACCGGTGGTCCTGTCTCGTCAACCTATGTGGGACTGTGGGATTCGTTCTTCCGATTCGGTGAGCTGCCCCCCGCCAACGCGTGAGTTCGGCACCGACCTCGTGCTGCGTCGAATCGGCGTTTCCAGCCGCCGGGGCGCGAGGAATTCCTCGTCGTCGGGCTCGGCCGGTATGCGCGGCGGCCGCGCCAGCGTTATCGGCCTCGGTAGTCGGAGCATGTGTTCTCGGTCTCACTGCCCTGTTGGTGCAGCGCTGTTGCGTACGCCAGCGCTCCACGCGTATGGGAGGTCGGTGCCGTTGAGCAGATGATCGCCGATTGCGCGCAGTTTCTGATTGATCGGATTGTGCACGGCGAGTACACGAGCGTTGCGCCAATGCCTGTCCAGCGCAGTCTCTTCGGCGACGATCGATGCCCCGCCGACCTCGAAGAGCTCATTCGTCGCTGCCAGCACCTGCGCAGCGACAGAGGCTTGCGCCCGGCCCGCGGCGAGCTCGACGCGGGTGATCGCCTCGGCGTTCTCGGGGTCGGTGGCGAGGAGATCATCAAGCAGGTCGGCTACCGCCAAGACACTTGATCGAGCGGAAAACGCTGTGGCAGAAAGGTGTCCGACGATCTCCTGGACCAAGGGGTCGTCGCGCTGGCGGTCGGCAACCGAATGAGTGAACGTTCGCTCCCGCGCCGACACCCACTGAACGAGGTCGTCGGTGGCGCGTTGCGCGATGCCCGCCAGACCTGCTAGCTGGAACAGTTGCAGGTAAGCCGTCGCATAGGTGGGTCCTGCAGTTCCGTAACCAGGACCCAGTATCTCGTCGTCGTGGACGACGACGTCGGTGAACAGCGTTGTCCCGCTCGCGGTGAGACGCTGGCCGAAGCCGCGCCAGTCGTCGATCCGCTCGACACCCTCGCGTGTGGAGGGGACGAGAACGCTGACCCGTTCACCGTCGCGATCGGCGGCGACCAGAATGTGATCGGCGTACAACGATCCCGTGCTGTAGAACTTCTCCCCGTTCAGACGCCATTCGTCAGCTGACCGCGTTAGCCGGGTGTGGTAGCCGCCGATGGCACCGGATCCAGGTTCAGTGATCGCATTCCCGACAAGGATGCCGTCCGCGATCGCGGCAATGCGTCTGTCGTCGCCTGCGATCAGCTGATCCTCGACGAAGGCGAAGTG
>NZ_DLSO01000050.1:0-67897 GCF_002500165.1 Gordonia sp. UBA7860
GTTGCGCATCATCATGAGTGTTGTTGTCGCGGCGTGTAGTTCGCGTGTGGTGGCGTCGGCGTCGATATAGATATCGCGCAACTCGGCGAGGAGGGCGGGGAGTGGGGGCATATGTCCATTATGTGGAGAACATGTGTTCGAGTCAAGGGATTCGCGGAAGGAGGTTGATCGAAATCGACTGTGCACCAATAGATTCAGAAACGGCAGAAGGGCGGTAGTCCGATTGTAGCGGCGACCTCTGACAGAAACGGGGCGTCGAATTGGGTTATCCACAGCCGACATCGAAGTGACACCGGCAGTACACAGCCAGACGTCAACCACCAGCGCGAGAGTGACACGGCCGCAGCCTGTTACACGTTCCAACCGCAGTAATACTCAGTGCGGAAGACGCCACGAAACACCGGCGCGAGCCTCGACCACCCGCCAGAACAAGCGGTTACGACCCGCAGTCGGCGACGCTGGTGACGGAGAGCAGATCCGCGACCGGTACACGGATCGTTGTCTGTGTGCCCGACAGCTTCAACGGAAGGCCTGCGGCCGGAGCGGTTTCGGTGATCTTCCCGCAGAGTGTGGCACCGGACCGCAACGTGACGCGGACCTGTTCGGTGGCCTGGGGCTCGGACGCCGGGACCAGCCACCACGCGACGACGCCCACTCCGAGCGCGATGAGCGCCCCGGCGACGAACCTCTTGGCGGTAGTGATCTTGTCGGCCGAGCCGATCGCGACCGCGACCGAGTACGTGCGAATGGAGCCGTACTTCTTGATCACCTCGGTGTAGTCGACCGAGTCCAGCCCGGGTGAGCTCGCCGACTGTGCCTTCCACAACCCGATGATCGCCAAAACTATCCCCGCTGCAAACGCGATGACGAGCACGTAGATCCAGGGAGCCGGAATCTTCTGGGCGTCGGGTCCCTTGATGATCAGCAGCGAGGTGATGAGTGCGATGAACCCGGCGAGTCCCGCCCGCCACTTCTCCGCGGTCGCCGTCGCACGCTCGATGCTGTTGTCCAGCAGAAGATCCCACGCGGCCAGGTTCGCGGCGGCGTCGGCGGGCGGAGGCTGCGTTGGCCGGCGGTACTTCGCAGGCTCGGGCTCCGAAACGGGCGCGGCGTCGTCAGTCATCACGGTTCTCCGGCTTCACGTCG
Source organism: Gordonia sp. UBA7860 (assembly GCF_002500165.1). Lineage (NCBI taxonomy): Bacteria > Bacillati > Actinomycetota > Actinomycetes > Mycobacteriales > Gordoniaceae > Gordonia > Gordonia sp. UBA7860. The sequence goes on from NZ_DLSO01000050.1 coordinate 1,147, forward strand.
GCCCGGAACCAGATACCGCAGCCGTTCGAAACGCCCTTCGGTCGGCCGGGATGTTTTCCTTCGCAACGGCATTGGACGTCGACCGACTCGTACTCGACCCCGTCGCCCGAAGAGTCTGAGTCGGCTCCGAGGCTCTTGGCTCCGGCGGGGAGAGGTGCGGTGTAGGTGGCGTTGAATGCGACGTCGTGCTCGCAGCGTGGGCATGTACCGGATGCCGTGGCAGTCCGAATCCTCTTCTGCTTCACCAGGTCCACGCTGAGTGTGCCCTCGATCAACAGGTCGAAAGCCTGGATGGTCCACTCGAACGCGTTCTGGTCCTTCAGCGTGTACGGCATGTCGGTCAGGGTTCATCTCCTCACCACGTTCCCAGCACGGTGAGCGGTGCCCACCGAGACAACTCCCCGCGGCGAAGATCCGGGTGTCGCAGCCATTTGAGAGTTGCAGACTGCAGTGCTCGAGGCAAGGGTTGTGCAGTCGATTCGTGCAGAAACCAGTTGACGAACATCGAACTGGGACCGTCGTCGAGCATTTCCGACGAACTCGCGACGACCGCGCGCGAGCCCCGGGCAAGGGCGAGCGTCGCGATTGACAACGGGTCGCCCGCACCATGATCGGGGGAGTGCGACCCCCAGCAGGAGATGAGTGCCAGCACTCCCGGTGGCGACGCTCCCAGCATGTCCGCGGGTGTCAGCGCGGTGTGTACGTCCAACTCGATGTAGTGCACCAACTCGCGGACGGGTCGCCCGTGCGCGACCGCGATCACCATCTCGTCCGACGATCCGCGGAGGATGGCCGCTCGGCAGTCCTGAGCTGTCGCGAACTCGGCGCCGCCGACCACCCCATGCGCGTCCACCTCGGGACTCTTCCAATGCCTGACCCGTGCGTCGACCACATCGCGTAGGCGCCCACCCGCCTTGCCGATCATCGTGACGGATGGACTGATGCACGACGGGTTTCGTTCACCGAGAAACAACTCGTTCGACGCCGCGCGCACCGGCAGCGCTGCCCACGGCACCGCCCACAGACTTCCGGCGGGAACGATGACCAGCGGGGTGTCCGATGGCACGATGGCGAACAGATCCGGGTGCAGCACCTGATGCAGAATCGCGACGTCGTCGGGTGTCGCCTTCAGGGACAGCCCGTCGCGATAGAGCTCGACGAGGAGGTCCCACGCGGCGTCGTCGATCGGATAGATGCTGCTGTACATGTTGCCGGTGGCATCGAGGAGAAGCATGGCGATCTCGTGTGGTTCGCGCAGCGGTGCCAGCAACAGTAGCCACGAGTCGCCGAGATCGACGCGCTCCCACAGGTCGTCGATCGACGCCGGATCGAAGGGGGAGTACAGCGCGGCGAGGGCGTCGTCGAAGTCGGCGCGCGCGAGCGGCGGCAGCGCCGACCGCACCGCGATACCACCGAGCATGCGGGTACGGTCTTTTCGTTTGCTTGCGTGGGCGTCGGCTTCGAGAACCAACTGCGACATGAGTTGTGCGTCAACGGTGTTCTCCGGCGCCGCTTCGAGCAGACCGGCGAGGCGCCGGCCTACGACGGACTCGAAGACGGAGATGAAGGCGTCTGGGCGCTGTGCGTCGACGGCGGCGAAATCGACGAAGGCTGCACCGAGGTTCGACAATGCCTCTGTGGCTTGCGATGGTCAGCGTCGTTCAATAGGAGGCAAGCCCGCGCAAGGCGACGCGCGGCGAGGCGTAAACGACGCGCGTAGTCGACGTCGTGAAGAGCAGGTGGCCATACGCTCTGGGCTCGACGAACAAGATTTGTGCGCGCACTCGATTCAAACTGCGTTTAGTTCGCCGCACGGCGTCGAAACCTCATCGAGGAGAGAGTCATCCGGCTTATACTCAGATCCTGCGAGAACATCAGCTTTTGCCTCCGCGATGTCGGCGTCTTCCACTGCGACACTCTCGCGACGCGCCGCGAGGAATCCTGCTGTTGCGGCAAGCTCGCCCACTGTATTCGCCGTGCTGCGATAGATGCTCCTTGATTCATCGAACGCATGCTGCGCTGCGGCGAAATCACCCGCGTATCGCTCACATACTCCGATGTACCGGCGGAACACCGCGGCCGCCCAGGAGTGCTGAAGCGACTGATGCGGTGACTCATGAAGGAAGGTTTGGCCGAGCGAGGTGAGTTCAGCGGCTATACGTCTGGCCCCGCCAGAGTCGAGGGTCCTTGCTCCGCAATCGAGGTCAGCGATGATGATCGATGCTGCGGCGAGGGCGCCCCACGAGATGGAGCCAACAGCTGTGAATGCGTCACGGGCGTACGTAAAATGCTCGCGAGCACGGACCGGTTCGGATCGCACGATCAATTCGCCTGCCCAGAAACTGCATTCAGCTGCCACACGAGTGTACCCACGGCTGATCGCATAACTTATGCCAGCAGCAACGTCAGGTGAGTTCGGCGCATTGAATAGGTAGTGGAGTCGAATCTGTGCTACTTCTGATGCTGCTATTCCGTAGGTGTCATCGGCGCTGCCGAAGTAGTCGCGCGCTTCCGCGATTTCTTGAATTGCTCTCACATCGCCCTGACGGTCCAAAATCAGAGCACGGGTATAAGCGCACCATCCGTGGCGAATATCGCGCTCGGGGCCCTCAATCGAAATGGCCGCCTTGTCTGTGCGATCAAGATCGTCCAGTACCGCCGGTGTGTCATGCGGATACGCGAACAAAGATGCGCGAGCCCGCTCATAGTAAGCGCGCGCGAGGAGCTTAGGGTCCAGAGTCGTCTGGGAAAGCTCGAGCGCACTCTGCGCCAAGTCGAGCGACTCCATTCCGTCCGGACTCGCGCCCGTGCGTCGGATTATCATGCTTGCCAAACACAGTGCCTCGACGCGAACGCTTGGTGCCGATTTGGGCGAGTTTCCGATGGAAGCGAGATCATTGACGAATTGCGGTGTCTCACTGATGTTGAGCTTCGATTGCCGGTAAACGAAAGTCACGATCAGGGCGGGGCAGTCGATGAGCGTGGGATCGATTGCATTGGTCACGCGGGCAGGTGGACTGGCATGTTCGACGATTCGCTTGTAGCGTCGAACCCTCTTGTCGTCCTTATCTGTGACCCACGTCAAGTCTCCGGATTGGGTAAGTTCACGAAGTGTGCGGGAGATGACGGTGACCGGAGAACCAACGAAGGCGCTGATCGACGTAGGAGTGTCTATGCCAGCGTCGATTGCTAACAGCACCTTCTGTCGTAGTGGCGTGCTCGACGGCGTGCGCGCAGCCGCGGCTGATGTCGTGCTGTGAAGGTGCTGCCGAAGAAGTCCCAGGAGTGTGGTTATCGGTACCGACCACTCATCGGCTATATCGGCACCCTTACTCTTGGCGGAGCGTCGCGCGTCTTCGAGCGTCTCGACGGCATCTTGGAGAATTCGCGTATCCGTTTCGGGCGCATCTATCAAGTCCGAAACCGCTTGCCCGAGAGCGGAAGCGGTCCTCATATCAACGCTTCGGGCGAGTAGCCGTGGTAGCAACTCAGCGAAGTCAGTGGCTGGTGTAGCTGACGCCAGGTCGTTTGCGGTCATACCACGTATAGTACATGTCAAGTACCGTGTAGCAGTGCAAGATGCCTTGGGGATCTTGCACTGCCAAAATCACACGGTTGTAATACGCCTCGTGGAGGTGTCAAAAATCGCTACCTCAGTCGGTGAGGAAAAGTTGTGGCGAGCGATTCGTTTGGCGTGCTCTCTTGCGGGTAGTACGACGATAGTCCCGGGATCGTGAAGGTTTCCTGTGATCCACTGAGACGGGTTGTTGGCCAGGACAGTGGTTGTCTGGGTGGCTGCCAACAATCCGTCTGCGACGGACACGAAGCCACTGGTCTTGCCCGTCATGTTGCAGACGATGAGGAGCGTGGGCCGGATTCTGCGCAGAATCTCTTGAATCGTTGCGTTTAGCAGGTCGGAGCAGATGAGCACAGCGACGCTGTAGTTTTTGCCGTGGTAGAGGGTGATCTGATGAGAAGCTTCGATGTCTTCGGTGTGGATGGTGCCGGCAGCGATCAGTTGGAATACGCCGGACTTACTGTGTGAGCCGTCGCCGAGGCGGTTGGGTCCGTGCGGAAAGTGTATTTTGACGGAGTTTCGCTTCTTTCGATCGGTGTCGATGTGATGATAGCTTCCCGACACTACAACCCGAAGTCGCGAACGGTAGGGATTACTGTCCAGCGCCTTTCCGAGGCGGGCGCGTAGTTTGATGTTTTTGCCGATCAGGTAAGTGCTCAGGCGGCGAACAATGTGTCGATTGGCGACTAGTTCGGGAAAGACGACGATTCCTGCGTCTGCTGCAAAGGCTTTCTCAGTCCCCGCCTTCATGACAGAGTACTGAGTCATAGGATGGGATGGGCGTATGCCGAAGAATAAGTGGGCGTCTCGTGACTTATACCATTCTCCAAGATTCAATTCACTAAAATCTCTGTTGGGTTGTATTATCGCAATGCGAAGCCCGTTTTCTCCGATCGCCGTGTCGAAATGTCGACCGCGCGTTCGGTCGATGCTCACTCGGAATGGGGAGGCTAATTCGTTTCGCCACAGTGACAAGCCTGTCACTGCTGAAGGATTGAACTGGTCGAACCGCTCCGGCGAGGGGCTCTCGGATAGATCATGGGGATCATAAAGCGCTAAGCAGCCCTGAGCGTGGGTGGGGAACGCGCGCATATCGACGAGGTCGTAGATTTCTGCGCCATCGGGGCTAAATTCATTGGCTTCAAAGGTGCCGTTGAGGCCAACGGCGATAACATTCGCTGCATGCCACGCGGCCAATGGACTGTCAGATGATTTCGCGATCAACTCTGAGAGCTTCGAGAGGACCGGTACCCGTATGGTTGAGGCGATGGTCAGGCCAATGAGCTGGGTAATCTCAGGAGCTACGTCAAGCCTGCGCACTGCAGCAGTATCAAACGTATGCCCGCTCGCAGTGCTACGTGTCGCGTAGATCAGGCACACTTCGGCGACATCAAGGGCGGTGACGACGTGGTTCTCAAGTGCGTGTCGAAGGGAGTCCAGGTGAGAATCGGACAAGGAGACTCCTTCGGGTGCGGCACGAAAGGCTAATCCTATCTAGCGCAGTGTGATGCAGAGCGGCAAATCGCAGAGGATGCCAGCAATTCGCCGTATCGATCGGGGGTCTGTCGCCATAGACCTGTTCACTTCGCAACAGAACATCAAGGCGGTGTGCACCAGATGAGACGGGTACTCAGCCATCCGACGGTCCACCCACGCACCGCTCGATAGTCCCGTCCACGAGCGCCGCGATGTGGTTGCGGACGTCGTATCGAGCGGCGTAGGCATTCCACACCGGCAGCACCCGCGCCAGCGCGGGGTAATCATCTTCGACGCTGCTCGGTTCGACGGTCTCCAGCCACGGCTTCTTCTGGTCATACGCGCGGTTGACCTCATGCCATTGCAGCTCGAACCCGATGAGCGACCAGACCGCGCGCCAGAGGTCGTAGGCCTGCTCGTCGGATAATCCGGTCTCGTTGGCGGTGGTGATGAACGTGTCGATCATCTTGTACGGCGGAGCGCCGGTACTCGCACCCTGGTGCAGCAGCTCGGGGAGCCACGGAATCGCTGCCAACCCGGCGTACGTGTCGTAGAGCTGGGCGAGGAGCCGATCGCGCGGTCCGCTCCTGGGCGCGTGCCACTTCACGCGACTCGTGACCTCGGCGATGACCATCGACAGCAGCTCCGGCTTGCCGCTCACATAGTGATAGAGCGCCATGGGACGCAGATCCATCTCCTCAGCGAGGGACCGCATGTTGAGCGCGCCTGCGCCGTCGCGGTCCAGAATGCGGATCGCGGCGTCGATGAGGCTTGCTCGGCGTTGTTGCGGGGTGACAGTCACTGAAACAAGATTCACACAGTCGACGACGTGGCGCCACTACCTGCAAAGGGTTCTACCAGCGACAACAAGCGAGTAGCAGCCAGGGCTGGCCACTAGCGGCCATCGGTGCAACACGGTGGAGTTTATGCGAAAGCTACAGAGATGCCCGCCCGCTGCTTAGTCTTCGCCGTTTGCGGAAGAATTGAAATCGGGACATATCAAACAGAGCGTCTCGATTCAGGTGCGGATTCTTTTTGATATTAAGTGTACGCACATCGAGGTTGTGGATATTGCATCTGGGCGAACGACCTTGCGTCCTGGAAGCTTCGCTCCCCAAGCGCAAAAAGAGAGCCTACCAGCATATTCAGCGCCAGAACGGTATCGCACCAACGTGAGTGCAGTGCCGGCCCGACGGTGCATCAGCGACCGTATGTATGGGCCGCCTCAGGTTACTCACAGGTACGAATTGTGCGATTGGTTGGCTCGGGTTATCTTTCTCGCAGCGACACAATGTGGCGTCGTACGCGTAAGAAATCTCGCAACGTAACCTTCAATGAATGGGGATCAGTCGTGCTTCGGTCAAGGCCGGGGGAAGCAAGGGGGACAAGTGGTAAGCCGCACTCAGGGCGTACCAAACGCGGCGACGGTGCCGTCGATCAGTGCGGTCACATACGTCAGCACGTCGTAACCGGACGTGAACTCGTTCCAGTGGGGCACCAACCTCGTCACGGTCGGCAGGTCTTGCAACGCATCGGGACTGATCGTGTGATGCCACGGTGTGTCGTCGGGGTACGAGCGGGTGGCGTCGTCCCATTGCAGCTCCGAGCGCAGCAGAAACCACACCGATCGCCACAGTCTCACGGCGTGCGCATCGCTGAGGCCGAGCTCGTTGGCCGCGGTGACGAACTGTTCGGCGAGGATCAGTGGCGGGATTCCGATGCCTGCGCCTTGTCGAAGAAGATCGGCCATCCAGGGGATCGCCGACAGCTTTCTGAAGATCTCTGCGGACTGGTTGAGCATCCGGGTGCGCGGGTCGCCGCGGTGGATCGTCCAGTCGATGTTCGACGCCACCTCGGTGATCACCATCGACAGCAGCGCCGACTTGTTGGGTACGTGGTAGTAGAGCGTCATGGGCTTGAGGTGAAGCTCTGCCGCGAGGGTGCGCATGCTCAAGCCGTCAACACCGTTGCGATCAAGGATGCCTATCGACGCGTCGACGATGCTTGCGCGACGCAGGGGTGCCTCGGGATTCATCCGACACATCGTTACCCATGCCTGCACGGATACGCCAGTACAGATAGTTGCCGGAAGTAATGAACCGGCGACCGCGAACCCAGCAACTACGCACTCTCGTCGAACATCGTGTAGTCCAAGCGGATGAATCTCACTCGATCGGTGTTTCGTACACGTGCGGTTTACATGCACGAACCCGTTCGGCAACGCGCGCAGGTCACACTCGGCGGGCCGTTCTTGTCGGTGGAATCTGTTGTAGTGCAACCATGTTGAGCGAAGTTGGTGAGCGCAGTCACAGTGCTTATTGCGTTCCACGAGGAAAACGTCACCCCCGAATTGTGGCAAACCTGAGAGCAACGTATGTTTCTCGTACGCGTGCGAAACACTCTGAACGTATGCGCTCCACCGTCGGGGTTGGTTCTGTCTGCAGTACCTCACGCTTCAAGAAGGAGAGGGAAGTGTTCCTTCGACGTGTCGACTCCGATGCATGCTGCACTGAGCAGCGGGCTTCGTTCTCGACTGGCTCCGGACGGCTGTCATGACCGCCGAACGCGACTTCTCATTGGGTGACGAGGTCGACTTCGCCAGCGTGACGACGGCGGACTCGCCGCGCGCGTGGGTGAAGGCATACCTGACGCGGGTGAGCTGGAGCGATGCCCTCGTCGTGACGGTGGTGGTGCTGGCCGCGCAGATCTTCCGATTCGGATCCGACGACCCGCTGCGCCCAAACGGCGGATGGGGTTTGCCGGCGACATTCGTCTCGATCGCGCTGATCCTTTGTTGGTTGGGCGCGTTGCGTGCTTTTCAGTCGCTGGACCGTCGCATCGTTGGAGCGGGACCCCAGGAGTACAGTCGCGTGATCTCCGCGTGCCTGTCGGTCTTCGGCGTGCTGGCGATGCTCGACCTGATGTTCCGGCTCAACATCGCGCGAGGCTTTCTGCTGGTCGCGCTACCTGCCGGCACGCTGGGCCTGCTGCTCAACCGCTGGATGTGGCGCAAAGACCTGATTCGGCAACGCACCAAGTCGCAGAATCTCGAACGCCTGCTGGTGGTGGGAGCCGTCGAGCCCTCCAAGCCACTCGTCGAGCGGCTACTCAAGAGTCCTTCGCTCGGATACAACGTTGTCGGCGTCTGTCTTCCGCCGAGCCGACGCGGGACGCCGGAAGAACTCTGGGTGGCCAAGCGCATGGTCCCGGTCTTCGGCGACTTCGACGATGTGCGCGACGCCGTCCAACACACCGGCGCGACGACCGTCGCAGTCACCAGCGCAGAGGCTCTCGGCCATCAGGCCATGCAGGATCTCTCCTGGGAACTCGAGGGCATTTCCGTGGAAATGCTTGTGGCGCCGGGAGTTACCGACGTCGCCGGCCCGCGGATGATGGTGCGACCAGTCGCCGGCCTACCTCTCCTGCACATCGACAAGCCGCGCTATGAGGGAGCGAACAAGTTCCGGAAGGGCTTCTTCGACCGGTTCGGTGCGAGCGTCGCCCTTGTGCTTGCGGCGCCGGTGATGCTCTGTGTGGCGTTGGCAGTCAAGCTCGATTCGCGCGGGCCGATCTTCTACAAGGCCACGCGGGTGGGACTCAATAACGAGCCGTTCGACATGTGGAAGTTCCGCTCGATGGTGCAGGACGCCGACCAGAGGAAGTCGACGCTGGCCCACCTCGACGAGGGCGCCGGTGTGCTGTTCAAGATGCGCGACGACCCGCGAGTTACTAGAGTCGGCAAATTCATCCGCCGATACAGCCTCGACGAGCTGCCCCAACTCTTCAACGTGCTCGGCGGATCGATGAGCCTTGTTGGCCCACGCCCGCCGCTTCCCGATGAGGTGAAGAAGTACGACGGTCGGGTGTCTCGACGGATGCTTGTGAAGCCAGGAGTTACCGGCCTATGGCAGGTGTCGGGGCGATCCGATCTCACGTGGGAAGAGTCTGTGCGGCTTGATCTTTCGTACGTGGAGAACTGGTCAATGATGCAGGACCTGCTAATCGTCTTCCGAACGGCGCGAGCGGTAGTCCGGCAAAGCGGCGCATACTAGCAATTCTCTGTCGGAAAGTAATACTCCTAACCTCTAGACATATATGAGAGCGAGTGGATTGTGGAGCGAATACGCTCGGCCAACAAGAGGTCTATCCAGAGCAGAGCAAGACCCAAAGTTGCCCACGTAACCGAGGCGCTTGGAGGAGGAGTGCAAACTGCGATACAGCAGTACATTGCAAACTCGCCGCACGCAGACCACGTACTCATCGCAAGAACCCGAACTGATTCGAAGGTGGTAGACGAAAAAGGAGTCGTGCAAGCTGTACTCACGGCAAATGCTGGAGACGGATTCGCAAAGTTCGCGAAGAATGCGTTGAAGGCCTTAAAGGCGGTGGATGCAACACATGTTCATCTCCACTCGAGTTTTGCGGGGCAGCTTCGCCACGTGCTAAACCCCGCAAACTACGAAATCATCTACTCACCACATTGTTTCGCGTTCGAGCGCTGCGACATAAACGCCGTTCAGAGATCGAGTTACAAGATGCTCGAACGCATCGCATCTAGTCGCTATCCGCACGTGATTGCTGGGGTTAGTGACTACGAGAGGCGAACTGCGAGTGCAATGAGCAGAAAGGTAGAAGCAGTCGAACTACCAAACGTTTTTGGCGAACATAACGCCGAAGTGTGTGCTCTACTCGCTACGAGGATTCAAAACCCACCACGCCGAATTGCAACAGTGGGTCGTGTGGGTCGTCAGAAAGCTCCAGAGTATTGCGCCGAGGCCGCGCGATTGCTCGATGACCAGGGAATTGAGTGGGTTTGGGTGGGTGACGGTGCCCCCAAAGAGGTGGCTCGGCTCAGATCTGCAGGTGTCAGAGTTACTGGCTGGCAGCCGCGTACGGAAGCGTTCAGGGTCCTCTCGGAATCCGGCCTCTACGTGCACACGGCAGCCTGGGAAGGAGCGCCGATGGCATCCCTCGAGGCACGAGCCAACGGCGTTCCTGTGCTAATGCGTCGAACCCGGACTACTGCTGGTCTGCCGTTCCAGCATTTCGGCGGGGTCAATGAGTGTGTGGCCGCGATCCGGGATTTCTTCGAGGACCAGCAGAATAGAGAAAAGATGATCGACCGTGAGATCGACTATATAAATCACCTCAAGGAGAGCAAAACGAACCAGGCCGCTGTATTGAATCGTTTGTACGCGATATAGCACGTCAAATGGAGAATGGGCTACCCTTGAGAGTAATAGTGCCAGGACGAATCATCGAAAGAAACGTCGGCGGCAATACTACGTACACGCGAGCGCTTGCAGACGGACTCACCGCGCGTGGAGTGGAGGTGAGTGCTATGAGGTGGGGCAAACATCCACCGACAACAGCACTATACGAGGCGTGCGAATCCCTAGGTCGCGCACCTGACACCGTTCTACACTTTACTGCCGACACTGGCCCAATTCTACGAACAAGAACACCCTCAATTGTCACTGTACACGGGATTGCATCCCGCTGGATCGATGGCGTACGCCGGAAGCCGGCGGAGAAAGTTTGGCGAACAAGGGTATCGAGAGCTATTTCTTCGGCAGATGCGGTCGTCACTGTTTCCGCGTCCAGCGCAAAAGATGTTGCGGCAGTCTTTAACATTGACGAGAAGGCGATAAATGTAATTCCGCATGGAATAGACTATGAACGGTTTTCCCGTCCTTCTGGACTATCCTTACAGGCCGGGAGTGCCGTTCCGCGAGAATTCATGCTATACATCGGGAATATCGAGCCCCGTAAGAACGTGGACGCGCTTTGCGAGGCGTTCTCCAGCCAAATAGTGCAGAATCTGGGCATACAACTTGTGATTGCCGGTAGACCCGCCTGGGCATACGGGCAAACGATGCAGCGTATTTCGAATACTCCCGGAATCATCTACCTCGGTGAAGTCAGCGACGAGGATGTAGTAGCGCTACTTCAACGCGCTAAACTATTCGTGTTCCCGAGTAGGTACGAGGGATTTGGTTTTCCAGTGTTAGAAGCGATGGCGTCCGGCTGTCCCGTGCTCACGACCAGGCGAGGGGCTCTCAACGAGGTAGCGGGTCCCGCAGCTACGGTCGATGACTTGGACCCAGAAGCCATCGCCGAAGGGATCGTAGCTTGCCTGGCGGATGAAGAGTGGCTAGATGCGACAAGCCGGAGCGGTCGTCTTTGGGCCCAAGATTTCAGCTGGGATAGAAGCGTAGAAAGTCACCTCGAACTGTATAAGCAGGTACTCAGATGAAACGCATATGCATACTTCACGCGTACAGTCCGCTGAATTCCGGCGACGGGCTGCTCGTGCAGGAAGCGGTGGATCTGGTTCGCACGGCGGTCCACCCAGACGTAGCTGCTATAACTCTCGTAGCCGTTCACGCAGAATCATTTTCGCACGACGATATCGAACTAGTTACTTCACTGCCCCGCTCGGGTAAGCAGGCTTCTGAGTATGTGCGGACTATCTGCAATCTATCATCTTATGACATTGTTGTCGGCGTCGGTGGCGGCTATCTCCGGTTCGGAACGTGTCAAGAATTTCTGAAGACCGGATTGGTGCATATTCCCCAGCTCCTGGCGGCCGCATACTCAAAATCGTACTCGGTGTACTTACCTCAGAGTATTGGACCGGCGCCGCGCCGTAAAAACAGCGGCCCCACTCAACGAGTTCTAGCATACCTGCTCTCAAAGATCGACTTAGTGTATGTCCGAGACGACAAATCGCAACAATTTGCGCGAGGAGCACGAGCAATACGGTGTTCCGATATGGCGATTCCGCGCATAGCCGAGACCGGTAAATGGGAGGGAACGGCGCCGCGGACCCCTGCAACCGAGCCTGTTCTCAGTGCGCGGATGATCGATGGCGAGATTCCGCACTTGGTTGTCGATCTTGCAGCGAGTCTGCCTAGCTACTATGTCTACACGCAAAGCACCGCGTCAGGGAACGACGACCGTAATGTCAGCCTGGCACTTATGACGGATCTCGGCGAGGTGTCCCACGCCCAACTAATGTCGCCTACGCAGGCACAGCCCCGTGTGGTCATTGCCGTACGTCTACATGCGGCGCTCATGGCACTGGCTGCTGGCCACTACGTAATACACCTCGGCTACGAACGCAAAGGTTGGGGCGCGTTTAGCGATCTAGGGCTGGATGACTATGTTCACTCGGTGCGTGATTTCTCCGTGAGCCGGGTGGCTAAGCAAGTCGAGGCACTTCTGTATGATCCTGGAGAACGTGAGCTGTACTCCGAACGGGTGCAGAGTTCTTTAGGCGGGGTTGCGGATACCAGCAAAGAGCTGGTCGCAGCACTAAGAAGGACAGAGGCAGCGAAACGTGCAGCGACGTAGCATCTCGGATGACACCCGCGAGGCGAGGAGGGGCGGGCGCAAGGAACTTTCATGGGCCCTCAATCCAGCAACAATCTATGTTCTGGTTTGCGCAGCCTCCCTATCGGCCGCCGCGATCGCCTCTCAGTCAGCTTGGTTTGACACCACCGATCAGATCGCGCCTCCGCAGGCGTACTTGACTATACTCGGATACTTGTTGGTTGCCTCTGTACTAGGTTGGCTCGCGGCCTACTCGTGGCCCCGTACGACCCGGTACATCGCTCCTGTGGAGTCTGATCTAGGAAGACAGTTAGTCTATTCACGCCTAGCGGTAGCCACTCGATTGTGCGGGATTCTGGTTGTGGCAGCCTACGGCCTATGGGTTCTACTCGCAGTCTATAGAGGGATGACTCCCGGAGTGGCCGTATCCGTACTAGAAGGTGACCCGGCCGCTCTCAGGACGTCTCGATGGGCACTTACACCACTTTCAGGGGTAACCTCCCTTGTCGCACTCGGGGTACCAGTCGCGGCGGTGTACGCGAGTGGAGTAGTCCGAATGCGAAGCCCGGACTGGGCGGTACTCGCCGTAATTGGGTTGGGAAGCTTGATGCGGATGTTTCTAAACGCGGAGCGTCTCGCGCTTATTGAAGTGCTGATTCCTGCTGCGTATGTGTTCGCGACGGCGGGCAAGGTTTGGGGCCCGCTTAGGCGGTGCGGCGCTGTTATTGTTGGCGGGAGCGTGGCGGTCCTTACGATCTTCGCGGTGGGGGAATACCGACGACCGAACTATATAATTGGAGCGCAGTCCCAGAATTTCCTAGGCTACTTGAGTGACCGCATCGGGGGATATTACCTATCTGCCGTATCAAACGGCTACTACTACCAGTCCCTCATTAACAAGCCCCCGGCGCCCTCGTACTCGGCGGACGCCTTTTGGAAGTTCCCGGGCGTAAGTAGCCTTGTCACGCCTGAAACGATATACGGACGCGATTCCCGGTCGGAGTTTCTTACGATGCTCCGATCGCAGTTGAACCCCGAACTCAACACTATCTCCACACCCGGAGTGCTGGTCGCTGAGCTAGGATTGTGGCTCGCGTTAATCGTTACCTTCATAACGACCTTCGCGATCGCGCTAGCTTGTTGTCAAGTTCGCACCGCCAATATAGTGGCCGTTGTTGCATGCGGAATCTTGATTGTCGCGGCACTTGAGTCGGCAAGGTATCCGTACCTCGTGCAGAGCAGGTGCCTCATCGCCTTGGTTGGGTGTTGGGCAATACACAAATGGACACATTTCCCACCAGCGGGCACTGTCGGGTCTCGTTCAATTCCCTCAATGTCGCAGGCCCGATAAAGTGATACGGCGTCTAAGTCGCACAGCGACAGGGATAGTGATGAGTGGGGCTGGTGCCGTTATCCCGATTTCAGTAGCCTATGCGGCCCTACGTATCCCCAATATCAACGCAGGTGCAATTGCGGGCGGCCTTGCTGCTGCAGCCTTCTTCGGCCAACTCGGAAACGCGTTCTTCGTGGAGGCTCATTTGCTTGTCCAGAACAGGCGTGATAGAGCTCAATATCTGCCGTCATTGTTTGTCGTCCTCTCGGTCCCCGCCCTGGTTGCTTGTGTCGTCGGCATGTACTGGATGCCTGTGTGGGCAGTCGGATTCACGTACCTCGCAGGCATTCTCGAAGTTAGTCGGATGCAATCAATTGTTCGCAATAAATGGGCCGGGGAGGTGCTTCCAACGGCATTGGTGGTTGGTAGCTCAGTAATCACTTGCGTCTGTCCGAGCACTACCGTATTGATACTTGTACTTCCCCTTATGATGTGCGTGGTCATCGCACTAAGGTGCAATGTCAAAGTCTGGATTCCTTTTTCCGCACCATCGAAACAGGGGTGGTGGGTTGTTGCTGAAGCCGGTGCATCATCGTTCACTCAACCCGCTATGACGTTCGTGATAATGTCAGGTCTGGGTCCCGTAGAAGCACTGGTCTACCGTCTGGTTGGTTCGATCACTAATCTTATGTCTCCGATATTGGCATACATTCGGGTAAGGCTACTGTCACATAGGTCGCGGGCCGATTTCATATTTGGTGTCCTCCTAGTTGCGTTTGCATGCGTCGCTATTTTTGTAGCTGATCTTGTAGGACTTCTTCCGTATCTACTCGGGAAGCGGTGGCATGATGTGGGCCTGATTATTTTGATATCGGCCGTCATATGGAAAGCGTCCTCCTTGCTTTCAGTATGGCCGTATGCCGCGTTGCGGCGGCATGGTCGGGCACGCCGGGTCTTCTGTATCAGAATTGTCAGTTCCGTCCTGTATTTCGCTCTAGCGTGGGTGGGAATGGAGATGAAGGGTGTCGCAGGAGTTTTTATCGGATTTGCCGTTGCGGAGGTAGTTTCATGGGCCATTTACCAGATAAACCTAGTATTTGTCGAACGGGCATCGCCGTGTCAACAATCGGTCGGGAGCGCGACTTGATAGCACTCCTGGAATCCATTCCAGAGTGCTCGAGCATTCTGGTCGCCATTTCATGGCAAGGTTCTAGCGCACCCTCTAGGCATCTCAAAAGTATTCTAGAACGAAGAAATGTTCGACTGACTTTCAACAATGGTGGAGCAAGCGTGGGTAGGAATGCAGCTGTTTCGAATCTTGGCGGGGAAGTCGACCTTCTTATGTTCCCGAATGACGATACCGTGTACTCGGATGCCTTTTGGGCCGCATTTAGCAGTATCGACTTCTCAAATGTAGACGCCGGGCTATTTGCCCTGCGTCATTCGAAGTTCGAAGACTCGCCTTCGCGGAGGGGGTTGCGCACTTGGAATGGATCGAAGATCGGGCTTACCCGAAGCGTGCTGACTGCCGCGCACGAGCCAGGAATGATTGTTCGTTATCAAGCCTTCCGCACGGTCTCCGGATTCGACGAGCGAATAGGTGTGGGTAGCCCAACGTTCATTCAGTCGGGCGAGGGTTCAGATCTTCTCGCACGGCTACTTTTGAAGGGATGCAGGGTACGCGATCTATCGGGGGAGTTGTGGGCATCTGAATCGGATCAGGAGCGCGGCGATCTGCTTGTTGCTAAGCGACTCCGATACGCGGCCGGTCCTGGGTACGTTCTAGGGCGGCATCGTTGGTTACCGTGTTCGACGCTTGTTCTTCTGCGGGTGATTTTTGGTGCGAGTCTTCGTTGTGGAACGAAAGGAGGTAGGGCCGTTGTCCGAGGATACTGGGCGGGAAGGTCGGCTTCTCACAATTGTGCCTAGCTGTGACACATATGAGGCACATTTCGGAAAATTGGACGTTGACCCCGTTCAGCTTGCCAACGGGTCCTATAGAGGAACGTGGATATCGCAGTATGCGGCCATTCTTCAGAGGTTCGGGATAAGGGTTCGCTTGGTTGTTCCGACTTTAGGTGAAAACGTCACGTACGAGGGCTCGCTTCTGACTCTAGTTTTGGTCCGAGCGTCCTTGTGGTATCGGCTGGCTGCACGTTTGGGTGGGCGCTTGAACCGCAGTCGAGCGCGAGTCGTGTTTTCGGCGTTGAGCAGCCTGTGCTTGCGCGATCAGCTAATCCAACAGAAGTCCGACTGCGTCTATCTCCAGGAGTACGCGACCGGGCGTTACTTGTATTTGTCGCGCGTGTTGACACAAGCAGGTGTGGCTCACGTCGGCGCGTATCACGGGACTTCCGTCGCGCAGTTGGGACCGTGGCAGCGAGCTTTCAGTCGGGGGGTCCACCGTCTGTCGGTGCTGACGACAGAGGAAATGAATTGCGTCTTGGAATCGCAGATTGAAGCTGATGTTTCTCTTATTCCGAACGCTGTTAACTCGCTTTGGTTCGAGGCACGCTCAACAAGGTCTCAAGATGGATGCGCGAGTATCGTGTGGGTTGGCCGAATGGAGAGGCGTGCAAAAGGTCTGGCTCTTCTGCTATCTATTGTTGAGCGATTTTCTCCGGAGGACGGCTATCGCTTTATAGTTGTGGGCGATGGCCCGGACAGGCATTGGTTCGAGTCCTGTGTGATTTCGGCAGGGCTGGGGGAGTTGGTGTCCATCATAGGGAGAATCGACTCTGCGGACGATCTGGCTGAGGTTCTTGCAGCGAGCGTCGTCGTGCTGAACACGAGCAGTGTGGAAGGATTCCCGATTTCAGTACTCGAGGCAATGTCTGCGGGGTGCGGGGTCGTAGCAACCAATCTCCCTTATGTTGCCACAGAGTTGCGAGGAGCTCCGGCTGTCGCAAGTTATTCTTCCGGTGATGCGGGAGCGGCAGCGCGACTTATTGTTGAAATGAGTAGAATGATGCTAGATGAGGATGTCCGAGCTGCGCAGCGCAGCTGGGTGCGCGCGAGATTCTCTGAGGATGTCTTCGCCGCCCAGATTATCGAGTTTGCTGGCCTTCCGTATATTGATACGTGATCGGCGATACTTCGCAATAGTTAGTCTTGTCCAGGGAATCTGAGGAGGTAGTTATGGAAATTGCACGTGAAGTCGACCAGTCAGATTCAGCGCTACGTAAGGTTATGGGAGTTGTGGCGCGTCGCTGGTGGATTGTAGCGATGGGTGGACTGATTGGTGCAATGGTAGGCGTTGTATCAAGTCTATTTTCGCCGACGGTATACGAGGCGCAGACTTCGTTGTATGTGACTGCCGGTGACGATGCTAGCTCAGCAAGTGCCGCCTATCAAGGCACAATGGCTAGTCAGCAGCGGGTGCTTTCATACGGGGACTTAGTTCGTTCGGACTCGGTGTTGGAGGGGGCGTTGGAGCGTTTGCCGAGTACGGGGTTAGCCGTCGACCAGCTCCGGAGCTCGGTGCGTGCAAGTTCCCAGCCGAATACGGTTGTGCTAACTCTGTTCGTTACGAGTGAGTCCTCAGAGAAGGCGGTGCAACTCTCTAATGCGGTCGGTGCGTCTCTTGTTGAGAACGTATCGGCGTTGGAGTCGTCGCCGACGAACAGGCAGCCCTTAGCTAAGTTGACAGTTGTCACTCCGGCGAGTGGTGCGGTTGTGATTTCGCCGAACAGGAAGCGGAACCTTGGTTTGGGCCTTCTGGGCGGTTTAGCTATTGGTTTTATCGCGGTCATCATCGCGACAAAGCTGGATAACCGTGTTGGTTCGGCCGCTGACATCGATGCTCTGGTGGCGTTGCCGTTGCTAAGCGAGGTTCCTGAGTCCAGCTCGTTAGGAGTCCACTCGCTCGTTGATTTCAGCGTTGGTGGAGACGCGGTTCCGGAGGCATTTCGACGGCTTCGTACTAGTCTATTATATTCCAGTGTTGATCGTCTGGTAAGATCCGTGCTGGTCACAAGTGGTAGCGCTAATGAGGGTAAGACTACGACCGCGCTAAACATGGCCGCTTCGTTCGCGGAGCTCGACAAGAGAGTTCTTTTGATCGAAGCTGATCTGCGTCGTCCGTCCTTTTCGGAGAAGATTTCGCACTCCGGTGGGGCAGGTTTGACGGATTGTTTAGCTGGGCAGGCTGAGTTTGTTGACTTGGTAGCGGAACTGCCAGGGGCATCTATTTGGGTACTGCCTGCAGGCTCCCGGGTCGGAAACCCGAGTGAATTGTTAAGTTCTGACAAAGCTAGGCAATTATTTGCGCAACTAGTGGACCAATTTGATTACGTCGTTGTGGATTCTCCGCCTGTCTTGCCGGTCTGCGACGCTGTGGTCCTTGCTCACTTGGTTGATTACACGGTCTTCGTTGTATCGGAGCATCGAACTAAACGTAGCGAGCTTGTGGCAAGCGTGAGCGCGATTCGGGGTAGCATTGGTGACAGCGGCTTTGCGGGTGGTGTCGTTCTTAACCGGGCAGACTCTCGTGGTATGTCGTATGGATATTACGGCTCAAGCTCTGACAGTTCCTCGTCGCTGTCAAGTGTCTCAAGTCGAACCGGTATTGTCTGATATTCGTGGCGGCGCCTGATAAGTCGTCAACTTGATTGGTTCACTGCGGGGAGTCGTCGCGTGCATTCCTGGGTGTGTGTCTGTTTGCCCATGGATGGCGAGGTGAGCTGTATTGAATTTCTCGGATCGGTTTTGTGGGTACGGCGTCCGTTTCCTTTAGTCATTGACGACGCCCATGTGGCGCTCGGTTTGAGGCGGTGCTTGCCCTGGGGTTTCGGCGTGGGCGATCTATTCCGAGCAAGCTGGAACAGACATTCTCGGAGTGGCGTTATCAATTAGCGGCTGCACCGGAACCCGCGCCGCACCAGGCTCGCTCGGTTCGGTCAGTTCGAATGTGAGGGTGGCAGTCTCCCCGGGCGGCACGGCGACGGTGGCCTCGAATGCAGGATGGCCGCGTTCCGTCGACCCGATGACCTGGACGGGTTGGCCGTCGACCTTTACACTGGCCACCTGAGCGCCCGTCGTCGTGAGAAGTCGGACGGATGAGATCATCGACCCCTGCGGAACGTCGGTGGCAAGCCCTGGGAAGAAGCCCATCTTTCCGGCGACGTAGTCGGGGAGTCCGGAGGCGTCTTTTAGCGTGTTCGTCAGTTTGATTGTCGCCGTGGACTTCCGGGTGCCCGGAGTGCAGGCTGCAGCCGTGTACTCGATCTGCCGCTTCAAGTAGTAGTCCATCTTGTTGCCGCCGAGGTTGTTCACGACGAACTGCGCGTAGGGTGCCCGATCGTTGGGAATCACGTTGGCCAGCGGTGTTGTTTCAAGCTGCTTCTGGATATCAGGCGTTGCGCTCCATACCGAGATCCGGTGTTCGCTGACCCCGTGTCCCAACGCGCGCAGCACCTCTTGCGGAGACTTGAGTGGACCGGTGAGCTTCTTGACCACCTCGATCGCGATGCCTTGCAGGTATGCCTTTCGTGCAGCCTGATCGTCGGGGTAACGGATGTAGGCTGTCGACTCGGTAAGCTCGACGACGTTGTCTTTGGTGATCACCTCGGCGTCTGGCATCGTCACCGGTCCGGTGGCGCCGAGGATGTAGCTCAGAGCAATAGGGTCGAGCGCGACGACGCCGTCGACATCCATGCCGGACTGCTGCTTCCACATCGATTTCCAGATCTGCGCGGCGTAGGGAAAGTGCGCGCTCTGATTGCTGTTTCGGAAGTCGGTGGTGGGGCGGGTATATCCGTATTGCTCTTCGTATTCCGGGCCAAGGGATATCGGAGTGAACGCTTTGTTGAGCTCGCTGTTGGCGCCCAGGTCGTCGACTGTGGGTTTGCCGTCGTCGAACCGCAGGATGCCGAATCCGCCCAGCAGGCCGCCCGTGCCACGAGCTTCAGCGTTCGTTTGGAATGCCATGAAGTACGTGCGGGGGCCGTCGGCGCCGAGCATGGCCGGCGCGATGTTCGCGGCGATCGACGTGTAGTTCACCAGATGCGCAACATCGGTTGTCTGCGTTTGCACCTGCGACCGGGCGTCGCCGAGCGAGGAGACGAAGTGAGGGTCTTGGATGGCCTGCGCATCCTTGTCGAGTCGGGTTGCGGCCGCGGAGATCTTGGTGAGCGCGGGAGCCTCGCTGCGCAGTGCTGCGACGTCGACTCGGCCACCTGCGAGGAGCGAATCGGGAGCGACGCTGCCGCCCAGGTCCGCGGTGGGCTTCAACACCTCCGAGGTCAGACCCAGCGCGACGTCGGAAATCTGTTGGGCTGTCCGCAGCGGGCTGCCGAGCCACGGCACCGCCGCGGCCACGTTCCAGGAGACTGAATGCGTGGTGTCGCTGGCGTCTTGCGCGTGCTGCTGGGCTTCGCCGGCCAGCCGCGACGCTGAGGACATGTCCTCGTGCAGGAGTGCATCTTTGGATTGCTGCGAGAGGGTGCGTGCCTGCTCGAGGCTGGACTTGGCCGACTGCGCCTGGACTACGAGCCAGACGCAGTACGCGGCGATGATGACGATGACGGCCACGCCTGCGAGCACAAGATTCCGGCGTCGGAAAGCCGTGCGTCCGCTTCCCGGTTTGTTGGTGGTCGAATCAGAATCGTCGGTCGAGTCGTCGTGATTTGCCCGACGCGGGAAGAGACCCACTCAGCTAGTTCCCCTGCACTCAGGCGTCGAAAAACTTCGACGCGAAACAAAGACGAAAACATGTGTCCATACGAAGAAAGACTCGCCGGTCATGCTGAGTGCATGACCGGCGAGTCTGTTCTACGACTGATTAGGAATGGTACGGGCCGACCTTGGTGATGTTGGCGATGACGTTGGCGATGAAGGTGAATATTCCGCCAATTCGACTGAGGCCAAACGCTTTGAAGATCTGGCCGGTCCTCGTGAGTGCGACGTACGTCGTGGTACCGACGATGGTGGCAACGCCCTTGGCCCAGTACGCGGGGCCCTGGCGGAACTGCGCACCCGCGGTCTTGAAGCCTTCGATCAGATAGCAGCCGAGTTGGTTCGGCAGGCAATCGCTGAGGCTCCGCGCGGCGACGCTCGGAGCGGCTGCGCTACGCGCGGTGGCAGCGCTGACCACGTAGGGCACACCCTTGGTGATCATCGCGACCTGCGCCGGTGCGGCGTCGGCAATCGGGGCGGAGTGGACAACTGCCGGGGTGAACGCCGCCGCCGTGGCGATCGACGCGGCAGCAACACCGAGCTTGACCCTCGTCGAGAAGCGGCGTTCGGGTGCGAACGTGGACGCGACTGCAGTAGCCATCAGGCCTCCTGTGTACTCCAAAGTGATTAGGCGTCCACATCAATGTGGAGCTCCCTTAGCGCGAGCTAAGAATTGCCTCATAGATTGTCACGGCAGGTACTGGTTGTCAACACGGAAACCGCCCGCCGCCTGGTGTTTTCATAGATTTGACACTGGAGTTGCCGACGGTCAACCGTACATGTGCGGTATGACAACTCAAATCCGCAGATGTGAGGGTTCTGGGCGTCGGCGATATGGCTCTGGCGTGTGGGCCGACGGCCGTGGCCCGGGGTTGGGGGTGGGGTGCTGGCTTCGACTCGGCTGCTCGCTGCGCTCGCGGCCGGCTCAACCAGCGGGAGGGCTCAACCAGCGGTTGGTCGGCATCGCGGCTGGTCGGCGCCTTATCCAATCTGTTGCATTATCTACGCCTTTCTGACGCTCGGTGCTGCCCGTGTGACAGCCACTCGGTGCCTACCCTGCAACTAAGCCGACAACCCGG
This sequence comes from Gordonia sp. UBA7860, assembly GCF_002500165.1. Lineage (NCBI taxonomy): Bacteria > Bacillati > Actinomycetota > Actinomycetes > Mycobacteriales > Gordoniaceae > Gordonia > Gordonia sp. UBA7860. The sequence continues at coordinate 22,622 of NZ_DLSO01000050.1, forward strand.
GGTCCTATGCCGAAGGGGTGATCGTCGTGGCGCAGCAGCATCGCGGAGTGATCGCAACAGTGTCGGCCGCCCTGTGCCTACTCGTCGCGCTGGTGGGCTGCGGTGTACAGACGCAGTCGGGTACCGCGGTCCCAGCGCCCCCTTCGCCGAGCGACCACATCCCCGCCGACTTCAACACGACGTTCCGGTGGCTGGCTGGAGACATCCTCGATCTGTCCGGCCCGGAGGGTACGTTTGTGCGGGCTTTTGTCGAATCCTTCGAGATCGCGAATGCCGCTCAATCAGCGAGTTGGGGGTATCCCGGGTTTTCCGACGCGGCGCCGTCGAACATTGCGCAGATGTTGACCGTCTACCCGTCGAAGGTGTCGGATGCCACGCCGTCGGTGGGGACGGTGTTCTTCTCCCCGCTGCGTCGGGAGGACTCCGCGTTCGGGACGCGAATCGTGCTGTGCCGCTACGGGTATTCGTCGGTGCGCGATGGGAGCGGAACGTCGGCGTGGAGTTCTCGGGTTGATACTCCGCGGCCCGTCGAGATCGACTTCCGGCAGCAGGCCGCCGCACCGCCGATCAAGGTGCGTGGGACGCAGCGCACGCCGGGCGGTGATGTCTTCGGTGGGTGGTATGCGTCGCGGTATGACTTCGCCGCGGTGTATCCGACGCCGACGGCTGACCAGCAGGCCTGCGCGTCGAATGTGCCTGCGGCTGTGCCGAATCGGGCTGCGGCCCGCGGGGAGCGGCCGTGGGCCCCGATGAGCCCGAGCCCGGGGTGGTCGGCGCGCGCGGATCTGTGAGCTGGCTTCGACACGGCTGCTCGCTGCGCTCGCGGCCGGCTCAACCAGCGGGTCCGGTTCGACCGGCGGGGAAGCTCGGCCGGCGGGGGAGGCGCTCAACCAGCGGGGGAGGGGTGTGGGCGCGGGCGGATTTGTGAGCTGGCTTCGACAAGGCTGCTCGCTGCGCTCGCGGCCGGCTCAACCAGCGGTCCGGGGGTGGTGGGCGCGCGCGGATTCTTGAGCTGGCTTCGACTCGGCTGCTCGCTGCGCTTGCGGCCGGCTCAACCAGCGGGGAAGGGCCTCCTCCGCTGACGCTCGTTATGCCACCGTCCGTATGCGTCTCGGACGGCAGGCCACCGTTCGCAGTAACGCCACGCAGCGCACAGCAACCCGACAGCGGACGTTGCAGAAAACTGCGCGCCAATCCTGCGCCGGCTACCACGCAAACACCGCCGACCTCGTCGCGATTGTGGAAATGTGGACAACCGGATCCGACGCTCCGAAAGTGTCACAGGCGGTCGCTACAATTGGCAGCGGAGACCGTCTACACACTCGAAACATGTTGCTGTGCAGCGGGTTTCGTTCAGATTTCTCCCCGAAAATCATTGACTCGAACACCTGTTCGTCGCATAGTGGACATATGCCCCTCCTCACCAGACTCCTCGATCAGCTCCGCGACGTCCACCTCGCCGACGACGCCACCGGACGCGAAATCTACGACGCGACAAAGACACTGATGACCATGCGCAACATTGTCGACTATCTGCTCTGCATGCACGCCACCGCGATGGACAGGCTCGCAGTGGCCGGGCCGGGCGGCAAGACACGTGTCCTACTGATGGACATGGGCGCGTCACCCGCCACCGCGTCGCGCTGGCTGCAGGTCGGTGAGGCCGTCGGACGACTCGACCGACTGCCCGGATACGTCGAAGACGGCGTGTTCTCCGGCGAGCACACCTCGGCGATCGTGTCTGGACTCACCCACATCGAAAAGCGTTCACCCGACAAGCTTTCCACCGACGAGCGAGGAGCCCATGAGAGTGCCCTCATCGCGCAGGCGATGTCGGGAGCCAAACCACGAGAAATCGCCGACGTCGCCCGCAGCAGAGCCAACGAGCATTCCCACGAGCGCGGCGGCGTACCCGCAGCCGAAGACCGCACCATCAATTCGCTCTCCATCACCCAGAACAGCGACGGACGCACCGAGATCCGTGGCGACCTCGACCTGATTATCGCCGAAAAGCTCACTACCGCAATCGATTCCCTGTCCGCGGAACGTCCCGAGCCCGACGGCTCACCCGACAGTCGTTCCAGCGGGCAACGGCGCACCGAAGCCCTCGAACAGATCCTCGACCTCGCCGCCACCATCGACACACCATTCGTCACTGCACCCACAACCACTCTCGCGTTGTTGGTCCACGCCGACACCCCAGACCCTGCACGCTTGCCATGGGTCGGACCCGTCACCGACCTGACCGCGCGCATACTCGCCTGCGACACCTCACTCACCGAGGTCGTCATCGACGGCGAGACGGTGCCCCTGGAAATGGGCCGCAGCAAACGCCTGTTCCCGCCTCACCTCCGCAAGGCGATTGTCATCCGCGATGAATGCTGTGTGAAGTGCGGAGGGCCTGCCTCATGGTCGCATGTGCACCACCTCCGCCATTGGATCGACGGCGGCACAACCGATCTCGACAACGGATGCCTACTGTGCCCCTCCTGCCACGCGCAGATTCATGCCAGCGACTGGGAAGTCGTGATGGGTCACGACCGCCACCCGTGGCTCATCCCACCGGTCGGCGTCGACCCGCGGCGCACACCGCTACCTGCCTACAACCGAAGAACCCTCCGCCTCGACGACGTCGCCGCCTAGAACACAACAGCCGCACCCATCGTCCCTTGAGAACTCCATAACAACGCCTCGGATGCCGCGACACGACGGCACTCCTCAGCACGTGAGAGACCGAACGGGTCGACCAATCACTGACGCGTGTGCGCTGTCGCGCATCCACCGGCACAGGGCTCACGACCCTGCATCAGAACGAGCTCGTAGCCCACATGTGACGAGCGTGGTGGAGGAAGTGCGCGTGATGGGCCATCCGGGAGTCGTGTCCTATCACCACCGGCCGATGGGCGCAGTTGTCTCGCCCCGGCACGCCTGCGGCGGTCAACGCGACGAGCCGGGCCACACTCGGCAAACGCGATGAATCCCAGATATGTCGCACGGTGTCGATAGTCTGAGCACGGCGCAGACGTCGACACACACGGGGAGAGTGGATGACATCGAAGACGCGTACCGGGCTCCGACGCGTGGCTGCTCGGGCGACGGTGGTCGCTGCGATTGCTATGGGAGCCGCCGGACTGGTGCCTGGAAACGCTGACGCGGCGGTGCGCATCTTGACGATCGCACAACCGGGCGGAACGGGTAAATACGGCGCCGGATGCACCTATACGCTCACCGCGCGCGTGACCAATGACGACCCGGTGACGTTCTCGGTCCGTCAGCCGACGCGGCTTGCCAACGGGAAACTACTGCGATTCACCTTCGACGTGGTGCCGCACCGGCATGTCGCGATATTCCACTGGAGCCCCGTCGTCGAGGGGCGCTTTGTTCTCGGGGCGCGGCAGGGAGATTCGCCGTGGAAAGTGCGTGGAGCCGATGTGGGTCGGCGGTTGGACCTGGGGAGTTCGTGCTCGGGGATCTGATCCAGACCCCCGAGCCATACGGCTCAGTGAGCGGCTTCGTATGCTTCGACGATCTCCTTGGGCAGACGACCACGCGGGCCCACCTCGTAGCCCTCTTCGATCGCCCATTCACGAATATCGCTCGTCGAAGCCGCCGCCTTAGGCGACGATGGCTTCTTGGTGGTCACGCGCGGAGCCGTGGACTGCTTGCGGCCGCCGATCCTCGTGGAAGCCTCCAAGAGTTTCGCGACGGTGACGCGGCCGTTCTCGACCTTGTCGAGGTTGGCGCTGGAAATGTCGAGCTGATACTCGACGCCGAGCCATGACCACAACACCGTGTGGACGTCGTCGAGTTCGATCTCCCGACCATCGAGATCATCAACAAATGCGACAGAGCGGATGGTTGCCATACAGCGAGGTTAACTGATGTCGTCGTCCGCACGAGGGACGGACACGGTAATTTCCCGTCAGCGCCGTTGATGAATATCTTCTTCAATAGCGCGCATACGGTATATCAGCGGCACAGTGTTGCTGGCGTAAGCCGATTTCGGTGATCGCGATAAGGTGGCGGCATGGACGCTCTTTTCGTGTGTACCGGCAACATCTGCCGGTCACCTATGGCTGAACGGACATGCCGCGTCAGGGCAGCTACCCGCGGCGTCGACCTCGGTGTGTCGAGTGCCGGTGTGGGAGCGCTCAATGGCCAACCAATGCATCCGCACGCGGTGGAGGTTCTCGCTGAAAATGGCTTTGATGCAACGGGTTTCGTTTCGCGATATCTACAGCCGAGGATTCTCCAGTCTGCCGATCTGGTGCTCTGCATGACGCGCGAGCATCGAGCCGCGTGTCAGCGAATGTTGCCTGTGCGATGGAAGCGGATGTTCACGCTCGTCGAATTCGTCGAATTGGTATCGATCCTCGACCGCGATCCGCGGAGCGGTGGTGCAGGGGAAGGCTCAGTACCGGGAGAATTCGACGCCGCGCCGAGTATCGACACGCTGATGGCGGCACGCGGTCGAATCGATACAAACTCGGCGCATCTGGACATCCTCGACCCGATGGGTCGCCCTAAATCGGATTTCGAGCGCGTCTACGGCGAGGTGGTGCCGCGGGTTGACAGCGTCGTGGAGTGGGTCGCGCGCACATAACCCCGAGGTGTAGGAGACAGGGGGTTTGAGGCAGGGTTTTGACCCCGAGGCGTTTTGACCCCGAGGCGTCGCTCGGCGTGGTTTCATTGCCTGCATCGAGAGGGAGGGACCTCGGATGCGGGGCAATGCAGAATTCAGCGGTGTTCGTCGACGACGTGTCGTGCTCGTGGCGGCAGTGGCAGCCTGTACTGCGGCCACCATGGGCCTTGGGCTTGCTGGGCCAGCCCTGGCCGTCGACCCTGATCGGCTTCGAGATGGATGTGTGTGGCGCACAACCGAGGAAGAAGCCCAGCACATCCAGACGTGCACCTTCAGTTCGACGTCGCTGGGGCAGGACGTGACCGTGCAGGTGCGACCGTCGAGCAATGCCCCCGGCAGCACCGAGCAGGGCGTGTACTTTCTCGACGGACTCGGCTCGAATCCGGAGTACAGCTCTTGGGCGTTGCCTGCGGCAGGTGCCGTCGACACGTACAGCACCANNAGCGGTGCTGGTCAATGGATGACCAATTGGCAGCAGGCGCCGACGGGCGCGAGTACAGCCCCACAGTGGGACACCTTCGTCGGTGAGGAACTGCCGGGGTACCTCGCAGACAACTTCGACATCGGCACCACGAACAACGCGATTGTCGGCGTGTCGATGTCCGGTGCTCCTGCGGTGATCATCGGGTTGAATCATCCGGACGTGTTTTCGGTGATTCGCTCGTATTCGGGCTATTACCAGACGAATTCGCCATTCGGTTGGATCGCCATCCCACTGATCCAGATTCTCCGAGCCAACATCGACAACGGTCTGTCGGCCATGTGGGGGCTACCGTTCAGCGCAGGAAACGCGTGGGCCGAGAACGACGTCTCCACGCGTATCTCCGAAGCTGCGGCCAACGGGCAGACTGTGATTCTCTCCTCGGGGAACGGCATTCCGACGCTGCATGAACTGACGTCGCTCTTCTCGCTGATCCAGGAAACCTGGGAAGAGGACCCGAGCAAAGTGATCGGACTCTTACCTGCAGTGGTCCCGGCAGCGCTGAGCGGGTTGGTGTTGGGCGTCGGCCTGGAAGTGGCGTCGTATGTATCGACGTTGCTTCTCCAAGCCCAGACGCGAGCGCAGGGGCTGCCCGTCGACTATCACTTCACCAACGGCACCCACAATTGGTATGCGTGGTCGGCCAGTGCCGAGAGCGACGCACAAGCGATCGAGGATGCACTGGCCTCCTCGCGGGCGAAATCGGCGACCGAGCAGGTGCAGCCGGCGAGTCCCACCCCGGCGACTCTTGCTGCGGTGCAAGCGGAGCCGACTCCGGTGTCGGCGTCCGTGGTGCATGACGAGACCGCGGCGACTCCCGCGGAGGGTGCCGTCGTCACGGATTCGCCGCCGCCGAGCGTTGCTGAACCCGCGCCCGCTGCGGCAGTTGAAGCGCCGGTCACCGAGGTCGCTGAGCACGAATCCGAGGACGCGGCATCGTCAGCGGGCGATGCGGGGAATCCCGACGATCAGCAGGCGCCTGATGCGTCGCCTTCTGCCAGCCCCAGTGTGCCCGCGACCTCAGGGGCGGCGAAGCAGTCGGGTGGTGAACCGGCGGTCGGCGCAGGAACGCACCAGATCAACTGAAACGGGCCCGCAGCGCGCGGCGGTCGACCTTGCCTGGCCCGCGTAAGGGGAGTTCGTCGATCTCGATGACGTCGCGGGGCGCGGCGTAGCGGTCGAGTCGCTCGACGACGGCGCCGCGAATGCGCTCGGCGTCGAATCTGGTTGTGTCAGAAGGGACGACGAAGGCGACGACCTTTTCGCCGAGCCGCTCGTCGGGTAGTCCGACGACGGCGCACTCGCGTACGGAATCGTCGTCGAGGATCACGGCCTCGACCACCTGCGGCACCACTGTGAGTCCGCCGGTGGTGATCGCTTCGTCGGCGCGGCCGATGATGCTCAGCACGCCGTCGTCGAGGCGGCCGAGGTCGTCGGTGAGGAAGGTTCTGGCGTCTGGCGTCAGCGTGAACACCGGATGGTCGGGGAGGTTGCGATAACCGTGCGCGACCATCGGGCCCGAGAGTGCCACGCGCCCAACGCCTTCGGGGTTGGGGTCGAGGAGTGTGATGGTGACGCCGTCGAGGGGGATGCCGTCGTAGACGCAGCCGCCGCCGGTCTCGCTCATGCCATAGGTCCGGATGATCGGGAGCCCGGCGTCGAGTGCGCGGCGCAGCAGGGGTGCGGGTGTCGCCGCGCCGCCGACGAGAAGCGCATCGGCTGTGCGGAGTGCTGCGGTGGCGCGCGGGGAGTCGAGCACTTTGATCAGCTGTGTGGGGACCAGCGAGGTGTAGCGGCGCGGACCGTCGAGGGCGTCGAGGGCGTCGGCGAAGGCGTCGGGGTTGAAACCGGACGAAAGGTCGAGGACGCCCGGTGTGCAACCTGCCGCGAATGCGCGGAGTAAGACCTGGAGGCCGGCGATGTGGTGCGGCGCGAGTGCGAGCAGCCAATTGCCCGGTCCACCAAGGTATTTGTGCGTCGCGGCCGCGGAGGCAGCGAGAGTTGCGGGGGAGTGCTGCGCGCCCTTGGGGGTGCCGGTTGTGCCCGAGGTGGAGATGACGAGTGAGATGTGATCGTCGATGGGTTCTCCCGCTGCGAGGGCGGCGGCGAGGCGCGCGGCCTGCGCGGGGTCGGCGGCGGGAGTTGGGAGGGCGGCTGGGGCGCTGGTTTCGACACCGCTGCTCGCTTCGCTCGCGGCGGGCTCAACTAGCGAGGGGATCGCGGTAGGGCTGGTTTCGACACCGCTGCTCGCTTCGCTCGCGGCGGGCTCAACCAGCGGTTGGGGCTCGAGCGGTGGTTGAGTAGTGACCAGCGCGAGTAGGGCGTCGCGCAGGCCCAGGACCGCCGCGTCGGCGGGGAGGGGGAGTGGTCGCAGGATGCGGGTCACCGCAGCAAAACTACTCCGGCTCGACGCCGTCGGACGGTGGCGGGTCGAGGGGATGGTCGTCGAACGGCCAGCCGCGCGATTCGAGGTAGGTGCGGACGCGCTCGATGTCGGCCTCGTGGGGCAGCTCGTGGGTGACCTTGGAGATCTTGACCCCGGCGTCGATCTTGGAGATCGGCTCGGGGGGCGGCGCCGACTCGCGGATGAGTTCGCCAGAGACCTCGTCGACCTCGTCTTCACTCAGTTGGCGACGAAGCAGTGCGACGAGGGGGATGTAGTCATCGGTGGGGACGCCGTCGGGATACCCCGCGCGCAGCCAATCGATGATCTTCTTCAGAAATTGCGGCCGATCGGCCACGCCGTTCCCCCTCACGCACACTCAGATTTCCTCGTGGTTCTCAGTCTGCGATTCTAATCGGTCCGCGCCTGCTCATGGCAGGCGCGGACCGAGTGACAGTGACTTGTGACAGATTGTCAGATGACGTTGCTGGAGGCCTCGGATTCAGACGCCAGGGGCCAGCCGACCGCGGCCAGCCGCGCAGCAACCTGATTCACCTCGTACTCGGTGGGTGGCTCATCAGACACGACACCGATCGCGTTCCTGATCTGTTCCTCGGTGAGAGGCGCGCCCAGTCCCTGCTCGGCGGCCAGCTGCATGCACACGCGCATGATCTGATCCTCGTCGAGCACCTTGGTCAGCAGCGCCAGCAGTGGCGGAAAATCGGTGGGCGGGATGCCTTCCGGATATCCCTTGCGAATCCAGTTGACGGCGGATTCGAACAGTGATGCGTTAGCCATGTTGCCTTCCGGTTCGAACGTCGGTGTGTCGAGTGGCGAGGAGGTGCACTAGCTGCCCGGGCCTACTTGTACGCCCACGACGGGAAGAGCTTGATGTCGAAGTAGTAGTTGAGCGTCTGGCGGCAGATCCACAGCAGGCCGATGACGATCACAGCCGCGACGATCGCGAACAGGACGTAGCCCAGCGCTCGCAGCGCCGGATTGGGGGCCGACGTGGTGCCGTCTGCGTTGACTCCACCTTCGCCGCGTGCCTCGCACACCATGCCGACCGCGAACAGTGCGGGCAGACCCGCGCCGAGCACCAGACCGATTGCGAAGACCTTGAGGATTGATTCGACGATGTCCATGAGATTTTTCCTTCAGTCGTCTGTGTCGCGGGGGCGGACTAGGTCATCGCTGTCGGGTCGGGAACCTGACGCGGACCGTCCTGCACGCTCGGCGGGATGATCGAGTTGGTCTCTTCGTCCCATTCGTCGTTGACGTTGTTGGAATCGACCTTGTTCTGCTGTGCACGCCAGTACATGTAGGCCGACGCCGCGACCAGCAAGACGAAGATGACGACCGCGCCGACGACATCGCCGAGCAGGTGGCCGAGGCCGTAGCAGATCGCGCCGACGAGGCCGGCGGCCGGAAGCGTGGTGACCCAGGCGATGACCATGCGACCCGCGACAGCCCAGCGGACCTGGGCGCCCTTCTTGCCGACACCCGAGCCGAGGATGGAGCCGGTGGCGACCTGAGTGGTCGACAGCGCCATGCCTGCTGCCGAGCTGGTCAGGATGATCGCGGCGGAGCTGGCCTCGGCGGCCATACCCTGCGGGGAGCTGATCTCGACGAGGCCCTTGCCGAGCGTACGGATGATGCGCCACCCGCCGAGGTAGGTGCCGAGTGCGATGGCGCCCGCGCAGCTGACGACCACCCAGATCGGCAGGCCGTGCTTGACCGACGATGCGCTCAGGTGGCCGGTGCTGATCAGGGCCAGCGCGATGACGCCCATGGTCTTCTGTGCGTCGCCGGTGCCGTGAGCGAGGGAGACCAGGGACGCAGTGACGATCTGGCCCGAACGGAAGCCCTTCTCCTGCTTGGAAACCAGGATCTTGGCGGTGATCCTGAAGATGATCCAGGTACCTACCGCGGCCACCGCACACGCGATGAACGGTGAGGCGAGTGCGGGGATGATGACCTTCGAGAGCACGCCGTGCCAGTCGATGCCGCTCATGCCGAGGGCCGCGATGCCCGAGCCGATGAGCCCGCCGAACAGCGCGTGGCTCGAGCTCGACGGCAGACCGAACAGCCAGGTGAAGAGGTTCCAGAGAATGCCGCCGACGAGGCCGGCGAAGATGATCAGCAGGGCCTCGTTGACGTCGATGCCGGAGATGAGATTTCCGGACTTGTCCTGCAGATGAAGAATGTTCTTGGTGATTGTCGCCGCGACCTCGACCGAGAGGAACGCGCCGACCAGGTTGAGGATGGCTGCGATTGTGACCGCAACCTTGGGCTTGAGTGCGCCGGTGGCGATGGAGGTCGCCATGGCGTTTCCGGTGTCATGGAATCCGTTGGTGAAGTCGAAGCCAAGTGCTGTGATGACCAGCAACACGAGGACAAGCATCTCTCCGCTCATGGGCAATATCATGATGCCCGGGTTAAGGATTCGCCTAAATTACGTTCGACTGCCGTATGTTTGTGACCTGCGGGTTTGCCTATCCGCACACGGTGTTCACCTAGTGTTCACCGAACCGACCGTGGGCGGACACCATTTGCCCGGCTAATGTCCGATTTTTGTGCGTTGGGGGTCTCGACAAGCTCGACCAGCGGGCGGGGCGCTCGACCAGCGGGCGGGGCACTCGACCAGCAGTGGGGGCGAGCGAGCGCTCGGGCGGGTCTCGACAAGCGGTGGGGGCGCTGTGGAAGAATCCGAAACCATGACCGCTTCTGCCATCAAGCTCGGTATGCCCATCAATTACGCCGGTGATTTTCGCGAGACGATCGACAACCTCGTCGACTTCGAGTCGGCGGGTGTCGCTCGAATCGCGGTGCCCGAGGCATACAGCTTCGACGCCGTGAGCCAGCTCGGCTACATCGCAGCGCGCACCGAGAAGATGGAGCTGCAGTCGGCGATCCTGCCGATGTACTCGCGCACACCGTCGAACTTGGCGATGACCGCGGCGGGGCTCGACTTCATCAGTGGTGGTCGCTTCGTGCTGGGTATCGGCGCGTCGGGGCCGCAGGTGATCGAGGGCTTCCACGGTGTGAAGTACGACTACCCGGTGGGGCGCGCGCGTGAGAACGCCGACATCTGTCGACTGATCTGGCGTCGGGAGAAGACGGAGTACCGAGGCAAGCACTACACGCTGCCGTTCACCAAGGAGGACGGCGGCACAGGGCTTGGCAAGCCGCTGAAGATCATCAATCATCCTGTCCGCGAGAACATTCCGATGTTGCTCGCTGCTATCGGTCCGAAGAACACCGAACTCGCGGCCGAGATGTTCGAGGAGTTCCAGCCCTTCCTGTTCCACCCCGAGCACGTCGACGTCGCGTTCGGTGAACCGCTGGCAGCGGGCAAGGCGAAGCGCGATCCTTCGCTGCCCGAGCTGGGAATTGTGGTGCAGGCAACCGCACGGGTGACCGAGGACGCCGAGCAGATCGAGAACGCGTCGCAGATGGTTCGGCACCAGGCGGCGCTCTACATCGGCGGCATGGGCGCGCGCGGGAAGAACTTCTACAACCAGCTCACCGTCCGTTACGGCTACGCCGACGCGGCCAAGGAGATCCAGGACCTCTACCTCGACGGCAAGAAGGTCGAGGCTGCCGCGGCGGTTCCCGCAGATCTGGTCGAAGCGATGAGCCTGATCGGTCCGCGTTCGCTGGTGGCCGAGCGCGTCGCGGCGTTCCGCGCGGCGGGTGTCACGTGCATCCTCGCTGCTCCGGTGGCGCCGACGCATAAGGAGCGGGTCGAAGACATGGCTCAGCTCGCGGAGATCTTCGCGAGCTGAGCCAGCCTTCGTCCGCATTCAGCGGTCAGTTGGTTTTCGTTGATGTGCCCGCCGAGCTCTTGGTTGCGGTTGCTGCTGCCGTTTGTGTAGCGGTCGGCGTTGCCGTTGCCGTCACCTTGGGTGTCGCCGTTGCCGTGGGTGTCGCGGTTGCCGTGGCTGTTGCAGTTGCCGTAACTGTCGGTGTTGCGGTTGGCTTGGACGTTGCAGTCGCAGTCGCCGTGGGTGTTGCAGTTGCAGTAGCCGTGGGCGTTGCGGTTGCACTCGGCGACGCGGTGGTCTTTGTCGTCGACGGACTTGCCGTGGTCGGAGTTGCGGCGGCCGCCGAGGTGGTCGTCGGGGTGGCCGTCGGCGCGGCGGTTGTTGTCGCCGTGGTTGTTGTCGCCGGGACCGTCTCGCTACTTGCTTGTGCGGCAAGCTTTGTGACGGTCGTGGTCGTGGCGGCGTCAGCGCCGTACGCATTGCCCAGCGCTGCCGCCAAGTCGTTCAGCATCTGCTGGAACTGTGCGGCCAGAGCGGCCATCATCTGCTGCAGAGCATCGTTGAGCGCTGTCGACGGGTCCGTGGTTCCGCCGCCCGTATTCCCGCCGCCCGTATTTCCGCCGCCAGTGTTCCCGCCGCCGGTGTTGCCGCCGCCAGTGTTCCCGCCGCCGGTCGACGGTGTACCCGGGTTCGATCCGGATGCATACTTCGCGATGAGTTCCGCCAAGACCTGAGCTGCTGGTTTCGCTGTCCAGTCGGTGTGGAAGAGTCCGAAATTGTCTTCAGTGATGCCGTCTCCGGTCTTGGTGTCACGCGTCTCGTAGATGTAGATCGGTCCGGCGCCGGTCTGCTTCTGCCAGGTCTCGATGAAGTCCTGGATGAAGGCTGCCTGCTGGGCTTCGGTGTACGCGCCGGAGGTCGGTTGGCCGTACTCGGTGATCCAGATCTTCTTCGCGGAGTCTCCATATTGTGTCATCAGCGCTCGGATGGCCGCGATCTGCAGAGAGGGCGCGTCCGGATGGTCGTTCGTCGAGTACGACGCGTCGTACTGGTACGGGTGGTACGAGAGGGCGTTGAAGTATCCCGCCGCGCCTGCCGCGTACATCTGAGAGATGAAGTCGATGGGGTTCAACGTGTTGCCGCTCGTCACGGCAGCGCCGACGACGCCGGCGATCACGACGGCGTCAGGGTCTGCGGCCTTGATGGCGGCGTAGGCGGCCTTGAGCATTGCCGTGTAAGCGGCAGGATCGATTGGGTTGTAGAAGAGGGTCGAGTTGGGCTCGTTCCACACTTCGTACCCTGAAATCTTGCCCTTGTAACGCGTTGCGACCGCAGTCGTGAAACCTGCGTACACGGCTGGATCAGTGTGACCATTGATGATGTTGCCTGCCCACCACGGTGTTGCGGCGATCGTCGCCACCAGGCTGATCCCTCGTGACTGTGCAGCGTTGACAAGCTGGTCGAGTTGGGTCCAGTCGTACACGCCCTGACGATTTTCGACGCTGGCCCACGGGATGAGCACCCGCACGCTGGTCACGCCGAGCGATTGGATCTTGTCGAGGGTCGTGTTCATGTCGGCACTGCTCAACGAGTACAGCGACGAGTCGGCTATGCCGATGGTGGTTGATGATTCATCGATAACCGCCGCCATGGTGTAGGGCAGGGTTACGGTGCGGATCTGAGAAATTGAAGACTTGCCCGCCGGAGAGACGGCAGGGAAGTCGATGGCAACCAGGGCGGTGCCGAGTAGTGCTGCAGCGCAGAGCGTTAAAGACCTGGTACGAAGACGTGATGTGGGCATCGGGCAGATTCCTGTCAGTTGCCCCCCTTGACTACAGAGTAGATACGAAAATCGATTCGGGTGAGTTAATTGGGGGTTACTGAACGATGCGGAGCGGATTCGACTGCGGATTTGTGGAGGGGTTTCATATTGCGGGTTCACAGAGGGGTTTCAGGTTGTCTCGGTTTCAGGTCGGGGGTCGTGCCACAACGCAAAGATGCCCCCGCCGGTGAAGGCGGGGGCATCTGAGGTGGTGCAGCAGGTGGAGCCGAGTGGCGACCGATGTGTCGGCCGGCGTGCTGTCAGATGGCGACGGCTTGGCTGGGCGACTCGATGGCGACGTCTGACTCCACCATCATCCGGACCAGCGACTTGAAGTCGACGCGAGGTTTCCAGCCAAGCTTCTCGTGCGCCTTGGTGGAGTCACCGATGAGGAGGTCGACCTCTGCGGGGCGGAAGAACGCAGGGTCGGTCTCGACGTACCGCTCCCAGTCATCGATTCCGACGGTCTCGAAAGCGACGTCGAGCAACTCGCGAATCGTGTGCGTCTCTCCGGTCGAGATGACATAGTCGTCGGCCTCGTCCTGCTGGAGCATCCTCCACATCGCGTCGACGTAGTCTCCGGCGAAGCCCCAGTCGCGCTTCGCGTCCAAGTTGCCCAGAACCAGCTTGTCCTGGAGGCCCAGACTGATGCGTGCCACGGCCTGTGAGACCTTTCTGGTCACGAATTCAGGCCCGCGCCGCGGGGATTCGTGGTTGAACAGAATGCCCGAGCTCGCATGCATGCCGTACGACTCGCGATAGTTGATCGTCATGTAGTGCCCGTAGACCTTGGCGACGCCGTAGGGCGAGCGCGGCCAGAGCAGCGTCGACTCACGCTGAGGGACGTCTTGCACCTTGCCGAACATCTCCGAGCTCGACGCTTGGTAGAAGCGCACAGCCTTGCCGGAGTCGTCGGAGTAGAAGCGTACGGCCTCGAGCATATTGAGAACGCCGAGACCTGTTACTGCACTTGTCAATTCGGCGTTGTCCCAGGAGTATGCGACAAACGACACCGCACCGAGGTTGTACACCTCGTCGGGCTGAGCCTTTGCCAGTGCCCTGATGAGGCTCGCCAGGTCGAGAAGATTGCCGCTGAGGATCTTCACGTACGGGTGACTGCGTCGCAGTGCCGGCAGCTTGGGGTTGTTCTGCCCACGGATCAGTCCGTAGACCTCGTAACCCTTCTCATGCAGCAATTCGGAGAGATAGAGCCCGTCCTGGCCGGTCACGCCCGTGATCAGTGCGGTTTTCAACGTGTGTTCACCTCAATGCTTGCCAGCAGCCGTATAGATCCGGCGTCTGAGTGTTTGGACTAAGCAGGAGCAACAACAGGGTCTGCAAAGTGTGCGCGCTTGAATTACAACTGATTTCTGCCACCCCGGCAACCGTAGTGGCGGTAGTCACAGACGATGACAAAACTGTATCAGGAGATGCGAAACATTCGCGCCATCAGCGACGATATGAACTCAACGCCTGCGGCCCATTTAACTCAATCTCACAGGAAACCTGCGGTATCGGGAGGGCTGCATAGGAATTGCTTGTCACTCCAATGTCGATCTGACCGCAGGCAACCAGGCGTGACGCACTGCAGATGTTCCCTTCTGTTCACTCAATGGAAACACGGGATTAGCTGGGGCGAAACGCAACGTGACGTCGACATTCGTCGATGTCAGCGCTAAACGTGATGGTCCGCACATGGCTGTAACGACCGCGATTCGTCGGTCGAATGGTGTGATAGACACGTGGAGACGGTGACAATGTCCGATTCTGTCGTCTGCGCGCGTCAAGCATCTCGGCTGCCAGATTTTAATGTCAGAGCCGCTCGCTGGAAGGAATACTCTCCGCGACTGGGTTACGCTTGCGCGGTGTGTATCGGGAGATGATCTTCGGATTCAACGATGAACCGAGCAGAACACTGTGTATTGCCCTCTTGAGTCAACGTCCACGAATGGCGGTTTCTAAGAAATCATGCGCCTCGCAATAGCTCATGACTACCTCACGCAAAGGGGTGGCGCCGAGAAGGTCGTCTTGGCACTGGCAAAAGCGTTCCCCGACGCGCCCATCTACACCACCCTCTTCGATGCGGACGGTACGTATCCCGAGTTCTCCTCCATGGACATTCGGCCCAGCTTTCTCAACCATGTGGGCCCCCTGCGTCGAAACCATCGGACGGCGCTCCTCGCGCTACCGCCTGCGGCACGGTCGGTGAAGATCGACGCAGATGTCGTGATCGCGAGTTCGAGCGGCTGGTCACACGGGTTTCAGACGACCGGGCGCAAGATCGTCTACTGCTACTCGCCTGCCCGATGGCTCTACCAGACCGATGCGTATCTCGGTGACGGGGCCGGACTGGCCAAGCGGGTCACGCTGGCACTCATGGCGCCATCACTACGTCGCTGGGACCGCAGAGCAGCAGCGCAATGTGATCAGTACCTCGCCATCTCACGCGCCGTCGCAGGCAGAATCAACGACGTGTACGGCCTCGACGCGGCCGTGCTGCCGGCGCCGGTCACACTCACCGCACGGCCGGATTCCGCGATGGAGTCTGTCCGCGAGATCGAGCCACTTGTGCGAGAAGGGGACTCGTTCTACCTGTGTGTTTCTCGGCTGTTGGCCTACAAGAACGTAGACAAGGTCCTCGACGCTTTCGCCGGTAGCGGTCGTAAGCTCGTCGTGGTCGGGCGCGGACCCGAGCGCGATGCGCTTGTGGCAAAGAACCTTCCGAATGTGACCTTCCTTCAGGATCTTTCGGACGCGCAGATGTCGTGGCTGTATCGGCACTGTCGTGCAGTGGTCGCGGCCAGTCTTGAAGACTACGGCCTCACTCCTCTCGAGGGAGCGATCTACGGGAAGCCCTGCGCCGTACTGCGTTGGGGTGGGTTCTTGGACACCGTCGTCGAAGGCGTGACCGGGGTCTACTTCGACAATCCCGATCCGCGCTCGATTGCTCAGGCGGTGTCCTCGTTGGAGGAGATCGAATGGGATCCACGCGTGATCGCCAACCACACGTCCCAGTTCAGTGAAGAGATGTTCAGTTCGCAGATGCGCCACCACGTCGACAAGCTGGTGCAGTACGCATGAGTGCGTCAGCGCCGATAGCGCTCATCACAGGTGTCGAGGGCCAGGACGGCTGGTATCTGAGCCAGTTGCTGAAGTCCCAGGGTTATGAAGTGCACGGTACGGTTCACCGCAAGCCGAGCATCGGGGACGAGACCGTCGAACAACTGATCGCGAACAGAGTGGGCATCCACGTCGCTGATGTGGTCGATGCCGACAGAATGCGAACGCTGTTCGACGCTGTGCGGCCCGATCACGTCTTCCACCTCGCAGGCGTGTCATCGGTTGCGCGGTCGTGGGAAGACCCGGTCGGCACGACTCGCACCAACTCCATGGGCACAGCTGTGGCGGTCGCCGAGGCCCTTCGGTTTCAGAACGTGTCCGGTAAACCCGTCACGTTCGTCAACGCGTCGAGCGCAGAGGTGTTCGCGGGTTCTGGCCGCGTTCCGATCGACGAGACGGCACCGATCGCACCCATCACTCCGTATGGCGCGTCCAAAGCGCTCGGTCACACGCTGTGTGTTGCCTACCGGGCCAAGGGACTCGCCGCGTCGAATGTGATCTTGTTCAACCACGAATCGCCGAAGCGGCCCAACACCTTTGTGACCGGTCGGATCGCGGAAACAGTTGCGCGGATCGCGGCAGGGAGCTCCGAGACACTCTCGCTGGGCAACCTGAGCGCGCAGCGTGACTGGGGGTGGGCACCCGACTACGTCGATGCGATGCGTCGGATCGCACTGACCGGACGCGGCGAGGACTACGTCGTCGCTACCGGAACGCTGCACTCTGTCGCCGATTTCGTTGCCGCGGCGTTCGCATCCGTCGGTATCGAGGATTGGGCGCAGCGAGTCGAGGTGGCAGATCACCTCGGGCGACCCAACGACGCCGCGGTGCTCGTCGGCGACTCGACGCGGTTGCGTACCGAGTTGAACTGGGCACCGACGCGGACGTTCGAACAGATCGCAGAGTCCATGGTCAATCACTACGCGCAGAAAGAGATGGCATGACGGTGGAAAGCGCCCGGCAGGATGAAACGGGTTCTGAGCAGAGCGAGCCGACGATCACGCTGCCGCAGCGAGACGACTTCACGCCGCGCTACGACTTCAACGACATCAGTAAGTTGGGCAAGGCGCGCAACAGGATCGGCATCCTGCTGTACAACTCGTTGATCACGCACATCCCGTCGCACACTGTGCGGCAGGGGTTTCTGCGAGCCTTTGGCGCGAAGATCGGGAAGGGCACATCGATTCTTCGTGGCTGCCTCTTCTTCGACATCGACCAGGTGCGGATCGGCGACTACTGCTCCATCGGGTTCCGATGCCTGTTCGACGCTCGATCGGGCATTCTGATCGGCGACAACGTGGTGATCGCATCGGACACACAGATCATCGCCGGGCACCACGACCCCAACAGTCCAACCTTTGCGCCGATTCTCAATCCGGTGCGGATCGGTGACTACGTGTGGCTGGCAAGTCGGTCGACCGTGCTCGCGAACGTCGACATCGGTCGAGGTGCGGTGGTTGGTGCGTGCGCACTGGTGACGAAGTCGGTGCACGACCTCGAGATGGTTGCCGGTGTGCCTGCGAAGGTTCGCTCCATGCGAGACCCCGATGCGTTGCAGTATCGGCCGTTCTATCGGCCGCTGCTGTACTGACGATCAGAACCCGGAGAGGCGATCGGAACACGGAGAGGATGCCGCTGCTGTGAATGCAGGACCGGTGAATGCAGGATTACGAGTGATCTACGTTGCGCCAGAGGCTGCCGCGGGTGGCGTCGGTGCATTTGCTGACCTCTTGTTGCCTGCAATCCGTGACCTGGTCGGCGACGTCGTCGAGATTCGCCACGGTAAGCCGGGATCGGACACTGTTGCGCAACTGCGTGCGCGTCGTGCTCAGATCACCGAGGCGATCGCCGGTGCAGGTGGTCGCGACGTGATCGTGCACAGCGAACTGTCCGGCGGTTCGGTCGAATCTCTGTGGCCGACTGCGCGTCTGGGCGTTCGATCGACGGCAGTGGTACATGACCCACCCAATCTCGTGTGGTGGCCATTTCGGACCAAGTTCTTGGCGGACCGTCGGGTACTCAACCACGGCCTGCATTTCGGTGCGCGCCCGGTGTCGCATCAGGTCGAGAAGTACCTCGGTGCCCGACGTGAGTACTTTGCGCTCAGTGAGATCGGCGCCGAGTCGATTCGCCGCCGATTCCCCGGGGCCACCGTGAAGCGGACCTACCACCCGACCACCACGAGCGTCGAGCTGCCAGAGCCCTCGTTGCGGCCGCGTGCAGTGGGACTCTTCGGGATCGTGTACCGGGGCAAGGGTTTTGAGCACATTGCCCGAATCCGTGAGGTGCTGCCCGACGACATCGAGATCCGCATCGCAGGTCGCGGGACGGAGTCGATTCCGTCATCGCCGGGCGTCACCGTCCTCGGCACGCTCGACGAGGAGCAGCTCGCGGAGTTCTTCGGCTCGATCCAAGCGCTGCTGATGCCGTACGGGCGACGCAGCCCGTACGGGATCGCATACCCGGCTTCAGCGGTTGCGGCGCAGAGCATTTCCCATCAAACGCCCTACATTGCGACCGATCACGGAGCGCTCGGTGAGCTCGGCGCCGAGGGCGGAGCCATCGTCGTGCCGGGCGAAGCGGACGACCTCGCGGGACTCATGGCCGCGCGGGCGACACAGTTGCTCGACGACCCGGCCCGCATCGGAACCCTCCACGACGAACTCGTGCGCATGTGTAAGGAACGCACACCCAAGCTGGTCGCGGAAGTGCTCGTAGAAACGTGGTCACGGTGAGCCCGTTCGCGGCGGCTCGCGATCTGGCACAGTCGCATTCGCACATCACGAAGGCAGTCGTCGCGGCCATGTGGACGTATGGCGGACGTGGGATCGGGCTGCTGTGGACGCTGATCCTGATCGCCAAGCTCGGCATCGGTGGCTACGGGCAGTACGCCATGGCGTTCGCCCTTGCCGCCATCGCAGCGGCTCCCGTCGACAACCCGTTCAGTGTTCGCGCCATTCGGGAGAGCGAGTCCCGCTTTCTCTCGGAACGATCGGGTCGCGTTCTGGTCGGTCTGACGGCAATGGTCGCCGGAGTGGCGCTCATCGGAGTCAACTACCTCGCATGGTTCGCGTTGCTCGTCGGCGGCGGCGAGGTGGTCTTCAATGCCTACAAGAGCCGCGCCTTCCGCGACGGCGACCCACACCGCGTCATGCGGATGGACACGATCAGGCAAACGACCAGTATCGCGCTGGGTACTGGCTACCTCATGCTGGCGCCGCAGCCAAGCCTTGTCGGTGCCAGTTTGCTCTATGCCGCACCGTATCTGGTGATCGCGTGCGCCTCTGTTCGGATGGTCTGGGGTGTCGCGCCGAAGGCTCCCGGCACACCGCGCATCATCGCGATTCTGTTCACCGAGCACCTCGCCAACGCGGTCTACATCCAGGGCGACATCCTGCTGCTGGGATTCCTCACGAACAGTGACGTGGCCGGCTACTACTCGGTGGCGAGCACATTCGCGTGGGCGGTCGCACAGATCGGTCAATCGTTTGGTGTGACCTACCACGAGAAGCTGCGGGCAGCGGGAGGTCACGCGTCCGCCGGGCCTCCGAAGAAGCACGTGTTCATCGTCGCGACGGGTGCGTCGCTAGCGCTTCTGATCGTGGGCGTCGTGCTCCTGTTCACTCCGGTCGCGACCGAGCTGGCCGTGTCGATGATTGTGATGTCGGCGTTCGTGTTCTTGCGGGTGTTCAACTTCGTCTATACGACGCTGCTGTATCTACAACGGCGCGACGCGGTGCGCACCATCTCGGCGGGCGCTGTCGCGCCGGTCAAACTCGGACTGGTCGCCGTCTTGGCGATGGCAGGGCTTGGTGCTGTCTCGGGCGCGATTGCGTCGGTTGTCGCCGACGCACTGTTGCTCGTGGTGCTCAGCCGTGCCTCTCGTTCTCGCCCACTGGAATCGGGCGACGTTGCAGAGACGCCGGGCGCTACCGCAGAGATGCTGAGCGATACCGCAGAGATACCAGTGCAAGTACGCGGCGGTCGACATCGTCGTGAAGATCTCGAGAACGAGAGGGGGGTGCTATGGAGCGGGTGACTTTTCTGCTCTCCAAGGATCCGACGACCGAGCACGGCGGCGATATCGCGCTGTCGCGAATCTTGATTCAGATCGCATCCGAGCACTACGACGTCGAGACGGTGTGTCTATCCGGAGAGTCGGGTCCAGCTGCGGATCGTAGCGTGACGCGCGTGCCCAAGCCGCCCGTCAGCGCTCGCTCGCTGCTGACCCGTAGCGCGCGGCGTATGCAGAGCCTCTGCCATGTGCGCTACGACGTCGAAGCGCTTGTCGCCGAATTGAACTCGCGCGAATCGGATGTCTTCATCGCCGAACACAGCTATATGGCCGAGTCGTTTCTCCGCTCGCGGCACGCGGGCACGGCTCCGTTCGTGGTCAATACGGTGAACACCGAGTCGGAGGTCTGGAAGGCCACCCGCGGCTGGATCGGGCGGGTGGAGGCGCCACGAATACTGCGGGACGAGGTCCGTGTGGCGAGGGCTGCGGACGCCGTCGGAACCTACGACCGCGAGGAGGCCGAGTTCTATCGCGATCGGGGAGTTCGGATGGCGCGCTGGATCGACCTGACATTGCCGCCCGCGCCCCGATTGGATCTGACGAACACCGCGAGGCGATTGGTGTTCATGGGAACGAGAGACTGGCCCCCGAACCAGGAAGCGTTCCTCACTGCACTGCGGCTGTGGCCGAAGATCTCCGAGGGCATCAGTGACGCCGAACTGTGCATCATCGGCGCGAAGAAGCCGGGCGCGGTCGATCCGGAATATCCCCAGGGGGTTCGGGACCTTGGCTTCGTCGACGATCTGCAGGAGTTCTTGGGCACGTGCCGCGCGCTGATAGCACCGGTCTCGACCGGCGGCGGTGTGCGGGTCAAGATCCTCGAGGCCGCAGCCAAGGGCCTGCCCGTTGTGGGGACTTCGGCGGCGATCGGATCGCTCGGGCCGGTGCTCGGGCTCGACCCGCGTGATTCCGACGACGAATTCATCGCCGAGTGTCGACGGTTTCTCCTCGAAACCGACTATTCGACCAAGAACGGCTCGGAACTCTATGAACGGAATGCCTCGCGGTGGGAAGCGGGTGTGCCGCAGGAGTCCGTGCTCGGTTTGATAGCACGTAACCCGGTGCCCGCAGGTAGATGAGACCATAGAACCACTGCATTCACGAACCCCTCAGACTCACGAACCCCCTCAGACTCACGAACCCCCTCAGACTCACGAACCCCTCAGACTCACGAACAAGGACTGGATATCGCAATGAAGGCGATCGAACGACGAGATCACCAAGGCCCCTCAGCGTCGAAGAAGGGGGGTGTCTCCCGTGTAGCTCCTCGCTGGGCACGGCCGATGATGGTGGTAGCGCTCCTGATCGCGGTAGTCGGTGCTCTCACGACCGTCGCATCCGGCCAGGCACACGCATTCCCGCGAGCCAGCTTCGGTTTCAGTGAGGGCGGGTATTCGCTGAAGAGGTCGAATGCCCAGTTGGCTGCGACGTACAACTCGGCATCCGAGTTGGGAGCCACGTGGTCGAGGATGGTCGCGTACTGGCCCGATATCGAGCCGTCGCCCGGCAAGTTCGATTGGTCGAACACCGACCGCCTGGTGAATGGCGCTCGAGCTCACGGATTCCGTGTCGACATCATTCTTCTCGGTGCGCCGACGTGGGCCGGCGGTAACGGTCTGCCCGGCACTCCGCCCAATGCCGCAGCCTTCGGCAACTTCGCTGCGGCTGCGGCGCGGCATCTGGGCTCCAGGGTCGATGCGTACGAGATCTGGAACGAGCCCAACCTGGTCAACATGTTCACGCCGGTCGATCCCGCGCGCTACACGTCGATGCTGCGTGCCGCCTATCCGCGGATCAAGGCGATCGATCCTTCTTCCACTGTGCTCAGTGGTGGACTGGCGAGTACGACTGCGTTGAACCTCGGTGCGTATACGACTCCGCCCGTCGAGTTCCTCAGGCAGATGTATCAGGCCGGCGCTCGAGGTTTCATGGACGCTGTTGCCGATCACCCGTACACATTCCCCTACACCGCCGACCGGGATCCCAACGCGCGGTGGGCGCAGACTGCCGCGATGCACGACATCATGCGCGCCAACGGCGACGGCGGAAAGAAGATCTGGATCACCGAATTCGGCGCACCGACAGGGTCGGGTGGCGGTGCGGTGAGCGACGCCGCGCAAGGCGCGATCCTGACCAGTGCGCTGCGCGAGGGCGCGTCGAGGCCCTACATCGGTCCGATGTTCTTGCACTGCATCCAAGATCCGGGAGCCAACCCGTCGAACGTCGAGGACAACTTCGGCGTCACGCGTCTCAACAACTCCAAGAAGCCGGCGTTCTGGGCGGTCAAATCCCAGATCCGGTGAGCCGGGCATCGCTCCCGCAGCACCTACTCGTCGCACTGGCGGCAGTGGTCGCTGTCGTGAGCTCGGTGTCGTGCGGAGCGGTGGGGACATCGCATCAGGCGAGCGGTGTGTCTTCTCAGAAGGTGCACGCGCAGGCGACGCCGCTCGCAACACCCGAACTGGCGTTCTCCGGAGGCGGACGGTTGCTGTGGGCATCCGACGACGAACTGCAGCGATACGTCGCGGCGGTTGTCGACTCCGGTGTTCGCATGGTCCGTATGGATTTGTCCTGGCCGCTGCTGGAACCCGCTGAGGGGGTGTTCAATTGGGCTCCGTTGGATCGCGTGGTGAACGCATTGAGGTCGAGTGGTATCAGCATTCTGGGCATCATCGACTACACGCCCGCGTGGGCGTCGGGACACAGCGACCAGGTGACGTATCGCCCGACCACGGCGGCCGAGTACGGCGATTTCGCGGGAACCGTTGCGTCGCGCTACAGGGGACGAATCAAGGCGTACGAGATCTGGAACGAGCCGAACGGGACTCCCTACTTCCGTCCAGAACCGGACCCGGAGTTCTACACCTCGATGCTGCGAGCTGCCCATACCGCCATCAAGGCGGCGGATTCGGCGGCGTTGGTGGTCGGGGGCGCTGTGGGATTGGCGCCAGACACCGAGATCAGCATGAACGCGCGCACGTTCGTCGAGCGCATGTATCAGGCGGGCGCGGCAGGACATTTCGACGCGTTGTCGGTGCATCCCTACAGCTACCCCAACGGGTTGACGGCCAACGCGGACAACAAGGTTTCGGTTGTGTCGATGCTCGCTGATATCCGCGCCGAGATGGTCGCACGCGGCGACGGTGGTCGCAAGATGTGGGCCACCGAGGTCGGCTACCCGTCGGGGGGACCAGGCGGCAGTGAGTCGCGCCAGGCCGGCCTGATCACGAAGTTGGCCGCAGACTGGGCGCAACTGCCCTACGGCGGTCCGGTCTTCATTCACGAACTGGTGGATCGTGGAGCGTCGGACGTCGACAAAGGGTCGACGACGGACTTCGGCTACACCACGTTTGCGGCTGAGACATCGTTCGGAGTCGTGCGTTCGGACTTCACACCCAAGCCCGCCTTTGCCAAGGTGAAATCGCTTGTCGCGCAGCACACGATCAGCGATCCGACGGTAGACAGGGTGCGCACGGCTGCAGCGGAGGGCGAGCGCATGCTCGGCGAGGCAAGGACGCCCGTGTACCAGACGACGTCGCGCAGAGGGATTGCCCAAACGGTGCAGCGGTACGCGTCGGGACGGGTGATATGTGGGTCGGCGGGCTGCTACGCGGTGCCTGCCGTCCTGGTCGATTACGTCGCACTCCTGGGTTACCCACCATCGGGCGCGTTCACCGGGACAACGCAAGACATCGATTCGCCCGGAGGTACCAGGGTGTTCTACAAACCAGCGACCGGAGTGCATTCGCTGTCGGGCGAGATGCTGAAGGCATGGTCGCCCGAGGTGGGGTATCCGGTGGCCGAACAGCAGGTCGTCGACGGCACGACAATCGTGCAGTGTGAGAACGGTTCCATTGCGTACAGGCCCGGAGGTAAAGCGGTGGTGAGGTTTTCGTGAGGAAATGGGTGCGTAACCTTCTCATCGCGGTTGTCATTCTTGTGGCCGTGTTCTGCCTGCTCATAGTGGTGGCGATCGCGCGACCGCTTCTTCATCGTGGGAGCAACGATCTGGGAATCCACCAGAGCGTCGACGCTCCCGGCGCGGTCATCTCGGCGCGCGAGGTCTTCGATATTCCGCTCAGGTTGAAACTCGCCAAAGTGCATGCCGTACATGTTCTCTACGCGTCACGTGATGCCTCCGGAGTGATTCAGCGGGTATCGGGAACAGTGTTCAAACCAGACGGCGCCGCCCCGGCCGGGGGCTGGCCGATCATCGCGTTCGGCCACGGGACAAGCGGAATCAATCAGCCGTGCGCGCCGTCGAGCAGCTCGGGTATGGACGGTGCTGCGGCGCTGGCGTTGGGCCTCACATCTGCGAAATACGCTGTGGCAGTGCCTGATTACCAGGGGCTCGGCGCGCCAGGAGTACACCCGTACCTCGACAATGTCACCGAGGGTCACAATGTGATCGACTCGGTGCGCGCATTGCGCACGGTTTTCCCCGAATCGTCCAAACGGTGGGCGGCATACGGCGGATCACAGGGTGGCGGTGCGGTGTGGGGGGCGGCAGATGCGGCGCCATCGTATGCGCCGGAACTCGACCTGCTCGGAGCGTCGGCGCTCGTACCTGCGGCAGACCTCACCGGGCTCGTCGACAAGGCGCTCGCCGGGACCCTCACCCGTGACCAACAACTCGTTCTGCAATGGGTTGTCGAATCCCGGGCGCGGATGGACCCGAACTTCCATCGCGACGACTTCCGCAAGGGTGGAGCTGTCGCGGGCTGGAATACGTTGTCGGCGTGCGACAGGTCGCTCGCCAAACAGCGAGATGAGATCGCCAAGAACCTCGGACCGCACGATATCGGTCCGCAGAATCCGGCAGCAGCACAACAGTTGCGTGACGTGCTGGCTGCGTACGCGATGCCGAAGAACCGCTCAGCCGCGCCGTTGCAGATCACCTACGGGACGGCCGACACGTTCATCGATGTGGCATGGACGGACGCTGCCATCCGGCGAGCGTGTGGGCTTGGAGATACGATCACCATCGATCGGCAGCCGGGTAAGGGACACGGAGACATCAACGGCGATGCCGTGATCCCATGGCTGCTCGACCGATTCGCCGGAAAGCCCGCGCCCAACAACTGTTGATCGGACGAGACCGTGCAGGAACCGAACACAGACACACCCGCATTCGATCTGACGCCGGGTTCACCCGATCAGATTGCGCGCCACGGCGATTCCAGTCGACGAAATCAGGCTGTGCGCCGAGCCAAGGACGAGGTGCTGCGACTGCTGGCGACCGGCGAGCCCGCGCCGAGGGTAGACGCCCCGTATCTGGTGGTCCCGATTCTCGGTCAGTCGAATGCGGTGGGCGACAACGAACTCGAGCCGGACGACTTGTCGCCGGGAGTGCTGCCCGTACACCAATGGCCCGGGTGCGGGAGACGCAAGGGGCAGATCCTCCTCGCCACTGACCCGCTCCTGCATGAGATGC
This sequence comes from Gordonia sp. UBA7860, assembly GCF_002500165.1. Lineage (NCBI taxonomy): Bacteria > Bacillati > Actinomycetota > Actinomycetes > Mycobacteriales > Gordoniaceae > Gordonia > Gordonia sp. UBA7860. Next base: position 48,346 of record NZ_DLSO01000050.1, read on the forward strand.
CTGCGCGCGGCGTCGGTTTCGGTCGGTCGTTCGGCGAACGGTTGGCCGCCGAAACCGGCGGGCCGGTGCTGCTCGTTCCGTGCGGGCGTGGTGACACGTCGTTCTATCCCAAGAACGGCTACAGCTGGGACCCCGCAGATAGGTCGGCTCGGGTCAACCTGTTCACCTTCGCGCTAACTCAGATCGAAGCTGCGTTGGCGGCGGCGGGTCCATCGGCTCGCGTAGCAGCATTTCTCTGGCACCAGGGCGAGTCCGACGTCCCACTGCAGGCGCCGGATGCCTATCGAGCGCGACTCGAATCCGTTGTCACCGGGCTCCGGTCTCGCTTCGGCGATGCTCCATTCATCGTGGGACAGATGGTTCCCGAGGAGATCGAGAGCAGACGAGCCGAGTATACGGGCGTCGACGACGTGCACAGGACCCTGCCTCGGACAGTTGATCGCTGCGCATTTGTGCCGGGACCCACCGGGATGGCCAAGTCGCCGACCGAACTCATTCACTACAGCCGCGCCGGTCAGCGTGAGCTGGGTGCGCGAATGTATGCGGCGTATGCCGACCTGTCGTCGACGGGCGACCCCAGCTGAAAGTCTGCTATCAGTACGCGCCGTCGCTGGAGATCACTGCGCGTGCCGTCCTCCACATGATCATCAGATCGTGTGTGATCGACCAGTTCTCGACGTAGGAGAGGTCGAGGCGCACCGACTCCTCCCACGACAGATCCGATCTGCCGGACACCTGCCACAGCCCGGTCATCCCCGGACGGACGAGCATGCGGCGCGACGTCGGGTCGTCGTAGGTATCGACCTCTTCGCGCAGGGGAGGGCGGGGACCAACGAGGCTCATCGAACCGAACAGGACATTGAAGAGCTGCGGGATCTCGTCGATGCTGTACCGCCGCAGGAACGCCCCCACCCGGGTGACCCGAGGATCGTCTCGGATCTTGAACAACACCCCGTTTCCTTCGTTCTGGTCGGCGAGCTGGCCGCGGAGCCTGTCGGCGTCGACGACCATCGACCGGAACTTCCACATCTGGAACGGGATGTTGTTGAGTCCTATGCGTTCTGCGCGATAGAAGACAGGCCCGCGGGAGTCGATCTTGATGGCGATCGACACCACGAGAAGCGCGGGAGCGAAGGCCAGGAGCAAGAGCGCGGCACCGATACGGTCGACTGAAGCCTTCAGCAGCCGGTTGGCGCCGTGATACTGAGGCTTCTCGATGTGCAGAAGCGGAAGGTTTGCCACCGGACGGACCGACATCCGAGGTCCGGCGACGTCGGTGACGCCGGGGGAGACCAGGATATCGACGTTCATCCCCTCCATGCTCCACGACAGCTCCCGCATGGCGGAATGACCGAGAACCTCGGCGGACGTCACTGCCACCGTGGTAGCGCCGCTCAGTGCCACGGCCTCACGCGCGTCGTCGAAGGTTCCGATGATCGGGATTTCGCGCTCGCCCACGTCGAGTGTCGACGCGTGCGCTTTCGATGAATCCTCGGGAACACATAGCCCGACCACGTGGTAGCCGAGCCGGGGATGAGCGGAGAGGTGTTCGATGAGCGGCGCGGCCGAGCGGCTCGATCCGACGACCAACACCTGGTGCTGGTCGACACCCTTCTCCCAGCGACGTGCGATCGCTTTGCGCCACAACCAATGTGCGATGAGCAACGTCAGAGTGCCGAAGGGTAGGGCGATGGCGATGAATCCACGCGCCACGTCGAACTTGAAGACGAGGTCGAGCATCGCGATGACGCCGAACGCGATGACACTCGATTTGAGAATGCGGGTGTACTCCGCGTGTCCAGCACCGATGACCCGTCGGCTGGACGTGCCCGAAACCTTGAGAACAATACTCCACAGCGCGATGAGAGCCAATGGAAGAATGACGAACGGAAGATGAATATCTCCCACCGGATTCAGCAGTCGGGGCGCGCCGTATTCTGCCGCAGGGCCGCCGTAGCGCGCGACGGTCGCGCAGGCCACGCTGATTGTGACGATGATCAACTCGGTGGCACGAAGTCGTGACGAATACTGATCCAGCCATGACCGGTCACCGGTGGATACGGCTGGTCGGAATACTCGCAGATACCGAGGGTAGGGGCCATCGGTACGGGGCGATGAGGGCAATGGACGAATGGCCACATGTACTCCGGCGGGTCAGTAATTGCTCATGAAACCTGCCGACGGTCGGACAGGCTTTGTTGCAAGCGCAAATTCTTTGCAGGCAGGGGTTTGGGGCAGGCAGAGATTTGGTGCAAAGCAATGCGGTGTCTCTATTGATTCACGCCTTTGGGGCTTCATCAACGCTGAGCGCCCACTGAGTAAATCTTAACGATTCGCACCGAAGGCGCAACTCCGAATTTGTGTGAAATATGACGCGTAACGTTCGCTGTCGCTGCTTCGATAAGGACCTGATTGGTGCGCTCGGCGGGCTGCCGAACCTCAAATCGGGTAGCCTGAGCCGGTGGTGGCATCGCGATCGGAGTCAGCGACGTATGCCATCCGACGGCAGGCCGTGCTGGTGGGTGTCGGAGCGGCTTGTGCTGCGGCTGGTCGATATCTCGTCGATCGGTACTTACCGGTGTCGCCGATTCTTATTGCTACGGTAGCGCCCATATGCGCTTGCTTCATCTATGCACTGGTTCGCATGTCCGGGCAGCGCTCGGAATTCTTTGTTGCGGGCATCGTGGTTGGTTTATCGGGATTTGCCTCGACCGCGGTGCTCGGATTGATGTACTACCCCATCTGGCAGGGGATCGTGGTTCTCGCAGTTACTCCACCTGCGTCAGTGATCGCCTACGTTGCAGGCAAGGTGGTCGCAGGCAGGGTGGTGTCGCAGCGATGATCGTCGCGGTGTCAGGTCTGGTGCTCACGGGTTGCATTGCGGCAGTGGTGTGGTGGTATCTCGCGGCGTCGCGAGGTCAATCCGATGTGCTCGGCAGAGTGCTACTCCTCGTTGTGCTCGCCGCTGCGTGTGCCGGCGCCGCGTGGGGGCTGCCATTCTCCGGGCAGGTGCGTTCGATTCTGGTGCTGGGGGGATGTGCCGTTCTCGCGCCCTACGCGCTGATTGTCGCAGCCACGGTCGAGGCGACGGCGAGCCGCACCCGTCGCCTCTCAACCGCTTCGGGATCCAGACGACGCAATTCAGAGGTCGCGCAGTTGCTGGTGACGACGCTCATGTCCGCGGCACTCGTGATGCTTTACATCCTCGCGGCAGCGTCGGTTGCCCTCCTCGTCTATGTGGTGGTGAGTCAGGGTTTCGCTGAAGTGAGATGAGGACTCGTCAGCCGGGCGGGCATCCGGTGAGCGCTGCCCGCGCAGTTCCGGCGAACTGGTAGGCGTAGACGAAAGCCCAAGCCCCCAGCGAGAAGTGGTAGGCGCTGGGAACGGCGACGAGCTCTACGTCGATGCCGAGGCACTGCCGGAATATCACGCCCGCGCGAAACAGGTGGTGGCGCCAACTCACTACTGTCACTCGGTTCCAATGATGGGCGCGCGCCTGTTCGCGAGTGAACAGGGCCTCGCCCGTTGTCGTCGACGGCCGCGGTGCGAAACATACAATTCTGACCTTCCGGTCCGACGGCTGGCAGGCCGCACGCATCGTGGCGTCCTCCGCGGGATACGGGTTCGAGAGCAGTACGGTCTCCGCGAGACCTGCACGGGCGAGATCGATTCCGAAAGACTCGCGGCCATCGTGCGCACCGCCGAGTACCACGATGGCGTCTGAATGGACCGGCGGCTCTGCGGGTGGATCGGTGAAGAGGCGATAGCCGACGACGGCGCCGGTGAGTTGTATGACCATCAGCGCGGCAACCAGGATGCCGATTACCCGGACCCCGCCGGTCACGGGACCAGGACCATATCAGCGACGGCGGGACCGAATGGCGTAGTTGATCGCAGGCTTCTCGACGAAGTAGAACGACAGCGTCGCGAGCGCGATGCTGACCGCTCCGACCACAACGAAATTGAACGCCAAGCCCGACCAGGTGTCGCCGTGCATCCATCCCCACCTGCCAAGGACCAAGAGGACGGGGAAATGCCAGAGGTAGATGCTCAGCGATACCCGGCCGCAGTACTCGAAAGGTTTCCAGTCGAGCGCCCGGGCAAATGCCGAATCGTCGCCTCGCGCGAAGGGAATGACGATGAACAAGATGATCATGCCGGAGGCGAGTGCCGTCGCGGTGCTGGAGAAGGGCGAGCCGAGGGCGATGAGCACATAGGTGATCGGAATCAGTGGGAGGATGGCGAGGCCGGTCCACGGTCGCGCTCGTTTCAGACGACGACGCGAGATGAGCCCGGTCTCGGCCCCGACGAACAGAATCGCGGCGATCATGCCGAATGCGAAGTTGTCAGACGAAGCGATGAAGCTGCGCAGCACGACGGCCACCCAGTTGGGTCCCCAGTTCGCCATGATGAGGTCGGTTATGCCGAGCCGGTTCGCGAGCCACAGGGCAAAGAACTTCCCGGCGGTACCCAGAATCACCAGGACGGCGGGGCCGATGAGAGCCAGCACGATCGGATTCCACCCGTAGCGGCGTCGTAGCGTGAAGACGAGCAGGCCGATGAGCGGCAATGCCACGTAGAACACGATCTCCATGGTCAATGACCACGACGGGTTGATGCCTGTTTGAAGCATCGACGGGATGTAGCTCTGGACGAGCGAGAGGTTGGCGGCGATCATGGCCGGATCTGTCATCATCCCGATCCCGGCGAACTTGCCGCTTGATTCCGCAACCGCGGCGTTCTCCAGATATACCGCGCGCATGAGGTAGCTCGCGACGAGGAAGATGAACAGATATGCCGGGAATACCCGCAGTATCCGGTGTCGGGTGTACGACGCTACGTCAGGCTGTGACTGTCCACCGGTGAACAGGCGACGAAGAATGGGGAGATACAGCAAAAAACCGGAGAGCGCGAAGAAGAAGATCAGTGATTGACCGAAGATCTGCAAGTGGCCGGAAAAAAACGTGTTCGGCGAATAGTGGCCACCGACGTGTTGGGCCAGCACAAGCATGCACGCAATTCCGCGAGGACCGTCGAGTCCGCGAATTCGTGCTCGAAAAGGCTTGGCCCCTGCGGTGTTTGTAGCCTCGGTGACCTGCTGGTCCCTCGATCGTGGGGGATTGTGTGTGTGGTTTTCAGGAATGCGGTGACGCCCTGATGATGCGCTCTTTTCGACAGACTGCTCAGGTGCTGTCGCGGAGTGATCACTCACTTGTCAACAATACAACGAGAATGGAAACGTGTCGCGTCAGATGTTCGTGCATCCCGATGGACTCCCCGATCCTTGCATTTGTTGTTCGAGCCAGGAGATGGCAACGCCGGGATCGACGTCGGCGTGTCCGCGGTCGGGTTGGAAGGACACCACGAGATCAGCGCCGGCTGAGCAATTCGCACCTATCACGGCAGTGGTCCACGCGGAGTCGATCAAGGTGTCTTTTCCGCCGTACATCACCAAAATCGGGGCGGTGGGCAGGCCTTTGGGGAGGCCCCGCTCGCGCAAGAGTCGTTCGAGTTCTTCGCGGCTCGTGGCCGAGTCCGGCCGAAGGTCCGCATCGGTGAGTGCGTCAGCTGCCTGCTGTCGTTCCTGGCTGTAGCGGGATGCGCACTGCGACAACGCGGTCCAGTTCGTGGTGGCGGAGCCTCTACGATAGCTGTCGAGATCAAGGCTGGGATTCTCGTGCTTGAGCGCCAGCAGCAACCACTGGTAGAGCCCGTACTGATCTTTTGTCAGATTCGATGACCACGCCTTGTCTGACAGCTTTGAGATGTCCGCAGGGGGCGAGATGGCGACGGTGCCGACAAGGTTGAGGCCCTTACCGTACGAAGCCGCGAGAACGTTCGACGCCCACGCGGCTTGGCCGCCCTGCGATACGCCGAATCCCGCCCACTTGTCGGAGGTGTTCGAAGGCGACATCTGCCTCATCGCACGCACCGAGTCGATGATGTTGTGTCCCTCGGTCGTCGCATCGAGGTACGGGTGCGTTGGCTCCGCGTCGCCGGGGGTGCCCAGGCCCTGGTAGTCGCTGACTGCCACGGCGTATCCCTGAGACAGCAGAACGTAGACAAGGTCGGCCGCGCCACGAAGGCTCGAGTCCAGCGTCGGCCCGCATTCGCTGAGAACACCGACGGTCGCGTGGCCGAATCCGATGATCGGCCACCCGCCCTGGGGTGCCTGGCCCGCCGGCACGAAGAGGCCGCCGGTGACAACGGTTGGTTTGTTGTCGTGATCGGTCGAGGAGTACTCCACGCGCACAGCGAGACTCGTCGCCGCCGAGATCCGACGGTCGAGAACCGGCATGGTTTGTGCCCACGACACTGTTCCGGGCCCGGTGGCGCCAGCGCGTGGCACGTCGACCGGAACGCCGGGAGGACGGCCGGATGATGTTGTCGCAGACTGCTCGTCGGAGCCGCAGGCGGTCAGTGCTGCAGCGACCGCGATGGCCAGCGCCAACCAACTCACGAAAATCCGCACGCGTACGGTCGGGCGATTCACTGCGAATTCTCCAACTCTCGACTCGATCTGAGGGTGTTCGATGCACCGAGCGCATCGTCGACTCTGTTGCGTAGCAGGCTGAATGCGAGGAGCGCCACCGCGGAGAACACGACGGCAACGGCGGCGCCAAGGCCGATGTAGGTGAGCAACTTCGGCGAGGTCACTCCCATGTCGGTGGCGGCGTCGATCGTCTTCAGCTCGTAGGGTGCACGTCCGTTCAGGTTGTCGACTTCGACCACCAGCTTGGGCATTTCACCGGCAAGCGCCGCGGAAAGTTGTTGTGCGGCTTGCGGTGTATCTCCGGTTGTCGTGATCGTCAGCACAGCGTTCGTTGGTTCTATCGAAGCGACGACGCGCTCGCGGAGGTCGGCAGGGGGAGTCTGAGGATCGATACCCGGCCACTGTGCCGCAGCGACGCGCATCAACAGTTGGTCGCTGGTGGCCAGTTCACGATAGGAGGGTGCGCGTAGCTGTCCGGCCAGGCCACTGGTGCGAGCGCTGGACACCGTCGCGGAACCCGGGGCGACGATGAGCAGGCGTGCCTGCGACTCATAGGTCTTGGGCGTCATCTCTGCCGCGAGCCATCCCGCGAGTCCGCCTGCGATTGCGGCGCAGATCAACACGATTCCGCCGCGCAGGAGGATATGTGCGTACTCGCCGACGGTTCGCGTCGATGGTGATCTCATGGGCGATCGTCGCAATTGCTCTGGGGTTTGTCGCCGTTCAACACGCCCTTCATCCAGGGAATTGCCTGGGAAGAATCGAGTCCGGCGTGGGTATCGCCAACGCGTTTGACGATTGTGAGGTTTTCACCTTCCTGGCAGGCTTTGCCGATGACCCGTTCCGTCCACTGCGGAGGGATGAGCGGATCGTCTGTGCCATACATGACGAGAACGGGCGAGTTGTTGCGGCCTGCGGGCAGGGCGTAGTCGGCGAGTTGATCGCGCAGCGCGTCGGTGGCCGCAACGGTCTTCGGCTTCAGGTCTTGTGGTGTGAGCGAGTTCAGCGCGCGCTGGGTGGCCGTCAGATCTCCGGTTGAGTCGGGAACACACCGAATCAAGGTCTCCCACTCTGACTTGGCACGCTCGGAGCGATAGTCGTCGAGGTTGAAACGGTCAGGGAAGGTCTTCGACAGCGAGTCGAGTGCATAGACGAGAAGAGGGTATTGATCGCGTGTCAGTGTCCCCTGCGCAGCTCGGTCCGCAAGGCCCCTCATATCTCCGACGGGAACCAGCGCGACCGTCGCATCGAGATCGGTGTCGCTCCCGTATTCGGGTTGGCGGTCGCCGGCTGCCCACGCCGCCATGCCGCCGAGCGAAACACCGAATGACACCCAATGCTTGCTCACGTCGGGCGCGATCGCCTGTGCAGCTCGGACGGCATCGATCTGGTTGTTGCCGTAGGTCTTGGCGCTGAGGAAGGGATGGTTGCCCTTGCCGTGGCCGAGGCCCTGGTAGTCGGACATGACAACGGCATAGCCGTTGAGCCGGAATGCCTCGATGATGGTGTCGTTGCCGAGTAGATTGCCGTATTCGGAAGGGCCGCAGGTGCTCTCGGTGCCAGAGTTGCCGTGGCCGAATGCGATGAGTGGCCAACCGCCCGCGGGTGGGGTGCCCTTGGGGACGACCAGAATTCCGGACACCTCGGTTGCCGAGTTGTCGATGCCAGAAGTCGAGCGGTAGATGATTCGCTTGACGACGGCGTCACGATTGTTGATGGCCTTGACGGGTCCGCGGGGCGGATCCTCGACGGCCAGAACCGCACCCGGTTTGCCGGTGTCGCGGGGCGTCGTCAGCGAAGCGGAGGGCAGCGGTGACTCGGGATATGCAGCAGCCGACGGCGACAGCGTCAGCGGGGTGTCGTCAGTCGATTGTGCGCATCCCGACACCGTGATCGCCAGAAGGCAGACCACGCCGACCGCGAGCGCAGTCGCTGCGCGACGTGAGGTGAAGGTCGAGATCACTGCGGCAGGGCTCACGAGTCCGCGTGCACCTCGGCTGCGTCGACCCTCGATGCCGACACCCGCTCGGCGGCGAAATCGCTTGTCGGTGAACCGCTGTCAGTGTCCTGTGTGCTGCTGTCGGTCTGCTTGTGAGCGACTTTGGCCGTGAAGGTGAGCACCACGCCGAGCAGCGGAGCATTGACACTCTCGATCGCCTTTGTCGACGTGCGAAGTTGCTTCCTCGTGGTGACGCCGCGTCGAGTCACGAGCAGTGCGCCGTCGGTGCGCGCGGCGATGGTGAGTGGTTCCGGCGACGCCGACAGCGGACCGGCATCAATGATGACGTAGTCGTAGGAATGGATCGCAGCCGCAATGACGGCGTCGAAGCCGTCTCCGCCGATGGCGCCCCACGGGTCAGACGTAACCGGACCACTCGGCAGGAGGTCGACGCCGTCGTGAAGACTCAGCGTCGCATCGTGAAGCGAGATTTCGCCCACTGCCACGGTCGTCAGACCCTCGGTCGGCGGCTGACCGAGGTCGTCGGTGAGGGTGGGATCGGCGAGGTCGGCGTCGATGATCAGCACGGTTTTGCCGCGTGCGGCGAACGACGACGCGAGATTCACCACGGTGGTCGTCGCGCCGACGTCGCGGGTCGGACCGACGACGGTGATCGCCGACGGAGCGGTGCGATGCCGAGTGCTTCCCGAGGCGATGAATCGCAGATTGGCGTCGAGGCGGCGGTACGCATCGGACGTCGGTCCGGTCGCGGGCTCCAGAGACGAATTGTCCTTCAACTCCGAGTCGGTGGGGATCACGGCGAGAATGCCGGACTTCTCGGTGGCGTCGGCGATGTCTGACTCAGAGTCGATCCGTCGACGTTGGTAGATGCCGATCGCCACGGCGGCGAGCACGCCGATCAGTAGCCCGCCGACCGCTCCGATGATGAGCCAGAGCCACCACGACAGCCCGCTCTTGGACGACGGGAGGCTCGCGTCATCGTAGAGAACCGCTGTCGCAGAGGGGGAGTCGCCGCGACGCGAGGTCTCGAGCTCCTGAACCACTGCGGTCGTCGCATTGGCAACGGCCTGGGCGTAGGCCTGGGCTCGCTTCGCGTCGTCCGCGGTGGCGGTGATCGTCAGGATCACGGTGTCTTTGACCGGGACAGCCGTAACGCTCCCGCGTATGTCGCCGGCGCCCACCTGGCCGCCAAGCGTTTCGGCAGCGCGCTGTGCGACCTGGTCGCTCGTCGCAATTGTCGCGTAGCTATTGACCCGATCCTGGGCGAACAGGTTGTTCTGGTAGCTCTCGCCGACTGACGTTCCACCCTCTGCGGTCACGAACAACCGAGCGGTGGATTCGTATTTTCCGGGAGAGATCCACGTGCTGTAAGCAAAAGCGGCGAAAGCGCCAACGAGCGCTCCCACTACGAGAACCCACCAAAACCGCACAATGATGCGCCAGTAATCGCCGAGTGGCACCTGACCGGTTCCCTTCTCTGGGGTAGCGCCGCGCGGGCGCTTCGTTCAACCGTTGAACAATGGACAGTTGATTGGATCATGGTTCTCGGGCAATTGCTGTGTGGGATTGCCCTCAGACATTGGTCGGTCGCGATCAGCTCGGTGTTACACGACCGGGTGTGCCACTATATGGCTCGTGGAATCAGCTAGGCGCTCATGGATCGTCGGCACCCTGTTGGTGCTCAGTGCTGCCGTGGTGGCGTTCGGTGCGTTGATGGCAGGAGCCAAACCCGCGTTTCTTGTCATCGTGTTACTGCTGGTCGTCGTCGGTGCCTACGTTGGTCTGGCGCATCCGACCTGGTTTCTCTGGGCGTTCGCCGCTGTTCTCGGATTCATGCCGGTCGCGCATTTACCTGGTGTTCACGTTCCGTTGACATTGGCGTTCGCTGTCGCTGTGATTTTGGCGACCGTGATACACCCCATCGAGATGCGCTCACCGACCACGATGGACTGGTTTGTGATCGTTCTCGTTGTGGTCAGTGGAATCTCGATGCTGGCAACATATGTCGGTTTCGCCGACATATCGCAATATGTGAAATGGTTCACGGTAACGATTCTCGTAGTCGCGCTTCTGCGACTCCCGCGGCTTCAGCTGCGGACGTTCGGACAAGTGTATGTGGTTGCCAGCGCTGCCTGTGCGGTTGTTGCAGCAGGTGTGCTTGTCTATCCGGGAGTGATGAAGCCGTTCAAGCTATTCGGTTACGACCCCAGCGCGCTGCGCTTCGTTTATCACTCAGGGGGCGCGACGCAGCGGCTCGCGGGGACGTATATCGATCCGAATGCCGCCGGAATCGGATTCTTCGTGGCGCTGGTGATGTGTGCTGTCTTGTTCGACGGGCGTGCGCGCAGCGTGCTCGGCGTGATCTTGGCGTTGGCCCTTCTGCTCACGCTGAGCCGTGCGGGTCTCTTCTCGGTGATCGTCGGCGTCGTGCTCATGCTGGTGTTCCAGACGATGTCGAATCGCAAACGCCTCGCCATCGTCGGGCTGGGCGTCGCCACCTTCGCCGCGCTGGCCGCGGTGCCGCAGTTGCGCCAACGTGTGTTCTCGTCATTCGGTAGCCAGGACGAGGGTTCGAGTGCGCGCCTGGATGCGCTGAAGGAGTATCCGAGCACTGTCGCCGGGCACTGGATCTTCGGCAAGGGCTGGGGACTGGCGGAGTTCATCGATCCGGAAACCTCGTTCACCACCAACTACGTCGCGAACGCGCCGCTGCTGGCTGTCTATCGAGGTGGCATTCTGGTCGGTCTGGCATTTGTCGCGATGCTGATCTACGGCTGCTATCTCGGTTACCGGTGCCTGCGTTCACGCCGCTGGGAATGGGGTTTCTACGGCGGTGGATTCATCGGATTCTCCGTGGTCGCATTGCAGCTCGACTTTTCGACGATCACGATCCCGGTCTCGACCGCAGATCTCTCGCTGCTCATCGTATTTCTGGTCTACACGTCGGAACTGGTGCGAGCCGACTCGCGCACTGTTACATCGACGGCCGAGAACGGGACGTCAACAGCCGAGAACGACAGCCTTGGCCAATCCGACGTACTGGTAGGCGAAGGTCGCCGTCCATAGGGGAATCGACCGGCCGTAATCACGCGGCACGGATCGCATGACGACCTCGCCGGCGAAGCACTGGCCGAAGATGTAGCGGGCGCGGAAGAGGTGGTAGCGCCAGCTGACCACGATGACAGAGCGCCAGTGTCGCTCCTTCGCCATGCGTTCGGTGAACATCGCCTCGCCACGCGTCGTCGAGGGATCCGGGTTGAAGCAGATGACTTCGATGGACTCGGTGCTCGCCGAGCAGACTCGTCGCATCAGCTCTGCGCCGCCCCGGTGATAGCCGTCATTCAGATAGGGGTCGGAGATCAGCACCGTGTTGGCGTAGCCCTCGCGGGCGAGTTGTAGACCGTAGTCTTCGCGGCCGTCGTGCTCGCCGCCGAGCACGACGATGGCATCGACCTTGCGGAGTGGGTCGGAATGGTCCCGATAGAAGAGCTGATAGCCGAGGCCGTCGAAGGCGAGTACGACCACAACGACGATCACGAGCACCCAGCTGATGAGACTGCCGGAGAGTCGCCGTCGACGACGGCGTGTCTCATGGCTGCTGCGGGGCTCGAAGACGTAGGAGTCCGTCGGGTCGGGCGACGTCACGTGGCAAGTCCTCCGGCCGGGAATCTGACTTCGTCGACCTTAGTCGAGACTCCCCTCAGTGGCTCGAACGGCGGACGTACCACCACGAGGAATCGCTTGATGAAGGGCTGAAAGTCGCGTATCTCCCAGACGGCAAAACTGCAGCTCAGAAGCACAATTCACTAGACCAAACAGGTGATCAATTGAACTTGACCGGCGGTACTTGGATCCAATTCACACCTGGCCGCCGGGATGATCGTAAACTGCTCGCGTGGAGAGGGCGGCGTTCAAGTACGGGGGACACGACGTTCCTGGAATCGTCGTTGCCATTCTCGCTGATCCCCAGCGCCGGGCGTGCGCGGTCTATGGCCGTGAACAGACCGAGGCGGCGGCGCGCACAGTGGTTTCTCAACTCGTGGACAAGATGGGGTCAGACGTAGGTCTGGACGCCCGGAACCGATTCGAATGGCTCCTGAGGCTTCCGCATGGCCCCGGCGTCGACGCGATTCTCGTCGACCTACAGGCGGGTCTCGCTGCCTCGACGGTCGATGTGGACGGGGTACGCATCTTCGTCGACTTCGCCTATGGGATCTCAAGTGAATCGGTGTCAGGTGTCGACGCCGACAGACTCGTCCAGGCGGCCGACGCCGCGCTCTGCCTGGCTCTGGAATCGCAGCGTCGAATGGCGATCGCCGGACCCGAAATCTATGAGCGACTAGAAGGCGACCTCGACCTCGCAGTGAGGCTGACCAGTTCGTCGGAGGCAGACTTCCGACAGTTCTACCAACCGATCGTGCGGATGGCTGATGGCGTGACCGTGGGGTTCGAGTCACTGCTGCGGTGGGTCACCGCCGACGGCGTTTTGCTGCCCGGCGACTTCCTCGCTGTCGCCGAACACACATCCGCGATCGTGCCCATCGGCCGCAACGGGGTGACGCAGGCGATTCGGGCGCTCCACGAGTCGATCCAACCCCTGTGCGGCCCGAGCGGATTCGTCAGCATCAATCTCTCGCGGCAGCAGCTCGTCGACGAGACGATCGTCGATCACGTGGTGACCGAGATCGACAAGTACGGCCTCGGCCCTGGTCAGATCTGGATAGAGGTCCAGGAAAACGAGGTCATCGACTTCGACACGGAGGCGCAGCGTGCCGTCGAGCGACTACACGAGAGCGGCTGCACCATCTCGATCGACGACCTCGGCTCGGGATTCTCGGCGCTGCGATACGTGCGGGACCTCCCGGTCGACGTCGTCAAAGTCGATCGGGCGCTCATCTCGGCTATCGCCGACGATCCAGCCGACCGCGCTGTGGTGCGCGCGATCTGTGAGATGGCCGAGACGATGGACATCTCGACGGTCGCGGAGGGCGTCGAACGCAAGGCAGACTTCGACAGCGTCGTAGAGCTGGGTTTCCAGTTCGCGCAGGGCATCTACTTCGGTGCGCCCGGGCCGTTCGGGGCGGAGCTGTAGCTCCGGTGCACGCTCAGTAGTAGTACGGGAAGGCGTCCCACTCGGGAGAACGCTTCTCCAGGAACGCATCTCGACCCTCGACGGCTTCGTCGGTCATGTACGCCAGGCGGGTGGCCTCGCCGGCGAAGACCTGCTGACCCATCAGGCCGTCGTCGGTGAGGTTGAACGCGAACTTCAACATGCGCTGGGCCGTCGGCGATTTGCCGTTGATCGCCCGCGCCCACTCGATGGCCGTGCGCTCGAGGTCGGCGTGGTCGACGACCCGGTTGACCGCACCCATGCGGTGCATGGTCTCGGCGTCGTACGCCTCGCCGAGGAAGAAGATCTCGCGTGCGAACTTCTGACCGACCTGCTTGGCGAGGTAGGCGCTACCGTATCCGGCGTCGAACGAGCCGACGTCGGCGTCAGTCTGCTTGAAGCGGGCGTGCTCGCGTGAGGCGAGCGTCAGGTCGCAGACGACGTGCAGGGAGTGTCCGCCGCCCGCAGCCCAACCGTTGACCACCGCGATCACGACCTTGGGCATGGTGCGGATGAGTCGTTGCACCTCGAGGATGTGCAGTCGGCCGCCCTCGGCCTTCACGCGCGCCTCGTCGACCCCGGTGGCATCGGCGCGAGTGACGTCGGAGTCGTGGCTGGTCGCGTACTGGTAACCCGACCGCCCACGGATGCGCTGATCGCCGCCGGAACAGAAGGCCCAGCCGCCGTCCTTGGGGCTCGGGCCGTTGCCGGTGAGCAGGATGGTCCCGACGTCGGGGCTGCGTCGAGCGTGGTCGAGGGTGCGGTAGAGCTCGTCGACGCTGTGCGGCCGGAACGCGTTGCGGACCTCTGGCCGGTTGAAGGCGATGCGCACGATTCCGTCGGCGCGGGTCGTGCCGACGTGGCGGTGGTAGGTGATGTCGGTGAGGTCGTCGAAGCCCTGAACTGCGGTCCACTGGCTGGCGTCGAACGGCTGGTCGGATGCGTGCTGAGTTGCGCCGGAGGTCATGGATATCGACCTTAGTAGCCGGTTCGGTCGCATTCGGCACGCCGTGCATGGCACCCTGGATACATGTCATTCGAGCTGATCGCGATCATCATCGTGATCTGGGCGGCGGTCTCCGTGGTCGTCGCCCTGGTTGTCGGTGCCGTGATCAGGCAGCGAGACCGTCGTGAGGCGCCCCGTCCGCCCCAGCTCGCCAGCGGTTCGGAATCCGACAGACACGAGCGCTGACCGGCCATATACGGTGGCCAGATGGCATCTGACACGCGCGACGGTTGGGACATCCGCTCCGAAGACGAGTCGCCCCATGAGGGCGGATTCCGCGCACGGATCGAGGTCACGACCGACCGCGGCGGACCCCGATACGGCGAGTTGAACGAGCAGATCCGACGGCTCATGGACCTCGCCCGCTACGCGAGCCCCGAGGGCGCGGAGACCGAGGAGCTACTCGAGCAGATAACCGCCCTCAACGAACGACTGGCAAAAGTGCAGGTCGACGAGTGGCACACCCCCGCGGGAACCCGCGTCGACCTGCCTGCGCGTGGCAATATCACCCTCCCGCCGTACGTGATCTCGTCGGCGAGCGCCGATGGAGTGGTAGCCGAGGTCACCTTCCGGCCGTTTCACCTCGGTGGCAACAACGCGGCGCACGGCGGCCAGGTAGGGGTCGCGTTCGACGATCTCGGGGGTATGGCGTCGGCACTCGCGATCAACGGCGTCACCCGCACCGCATACCTGACGGTTCAATACCGCTCGCTGACACCTCTGTCGACGCCGCTGACCTGCCGAACCTGGGTCGACAAGCGCGAAGGACGCAAGGCCTTTGTGAAGGGCACGCTCCACGACGGCGACCGTCTCTGTGCCGAATTGGATTCGCTGTTTATTGAGTTGAAGCCTGGTCAGCCGTAGCATTCCGAGGGGCGAGGGCGTCTGCGTCCGGGGATTGTCCATATCCCACGGTTCGTGTGTACCAAGGGGAGCGACAGCCATATGGACAGACATTCGGTGGTCGACGACCGGCTCGCGATCACGGTGGCCCTCGGAGCGGCGTTGTTCGTCGTGGTCACGGCTGTGCAGGTCACGCTCGATCCAACGCCGGGGGCGCGTCCTGCGTCATCAGTTGCGGCGGTCACGGCCGTCGTGCTCGCGGCTATCGCGTGGACGCTCTGGCGACGACCGCGGCTGATCACGTCTGGTTCTGCGCCTGCGCTGGTGACCGTGGCTGCGCTGCTCATTGCCGCGAATCCTCTCGTCTACGTGCTCTGCACGCAGGTCGCCTACCCGTCGATCGGGACGCTGCTGGTCATCGTCGGGATCGGGGCGCTCGTCCCGTATCCGCGCATCGCGCTTGTGCTGATCGTTGGGCTGAACGTCGCGGCGCTGCTGTTCGCATGGTGTTATCCGCAGGCCGCCCCGCTCGGCGTCGTAGCCGTGCAACTGGTCAAGGCTGACGTGCTCGCCGTCGTGATCGCGCTGACCTGGCGACGCACCGAGCGCCGCCTGGGGGCGGCCACCGCGACCATCGCGCACATGGCGGTGACCGACGAGCTCACGGGTCTGCTCAATCGCCGAGGACTGAACGAACGCGGGCAGGCATTTGTCGACGAGGCGCTCGCGTCGGGAAACCATGTGATCGTCGCCTTCATCGACGTCAACAACCTGAAGGGCATCAACGACTGTCACGGACATTTCGTCGGTGACAGTCACCTCGCCGGTATCGGCCAGTGGTTGAGGTGGGTGTTCGACGATGGCGGACTGGCCGCTCGGGTTGGCGGTGACGAGTTCGCATTGATCGCGCGTGGCGGATCGGATGAGGTGTCGCAGTTGCGATCACGGGTGGAACATCTACGTGCACGAGTGCCGCACTTCGGCGTCGAGATCGGGTGGGCGCAGTGCGGGCCGGATGACGCCAGGGCGCTGCGGGTGCTGATCAACGAGGCGGACCGAATGATGCTGCGCCACAAGCGGCGGCTGAACTAGGGGTCGCCTGCGTCGCGGGCGGCGGTGCTGCCGGCCCAGTTCGGTTGCCCCAGCGGGGTTCAGTTGCCCTAGCGGGGTTCGGTTGCCCTAGCGGGGTTCGGTTGCCCCAGCGAAGTTCAGTTACCCAGCGCGGTTGTGGCTTTCAGTGCAGTTCGGTGACCTCGATGGTGGCGCCCGCGGTGCGGAGTCGGTCGATCAGTGCGTCGCCCATCGCGACGGCGGGCGTGAGAACGCCTGCGCGCGAGGGTAGTTGGTGGCGGTTCAGTGCCAGTGTCAGTGCACTCTCGCCGAGCATGACGGCGGTGGCCTTGTACCCGGGGTCGCCCTTCATCGAGAAGGTGGAGCGGAAGCGTCGAGCAGCCGTCGTGCGGGTATAGGTGCGGATTACGAAATAGCCGTTCTCCCGGGTCTTCTCGCTCGGACCGGAACCCGGTTTGGGGAGCACGCGGTCGAGGAGTGCGCGTGTCGGCGCGAACGACATCGCGCCCAGG
This sequence comes from Gordonia sp. UBA7860, assembly GCF_002500165.1. NCBI lineage: Bacteria > Bacillati > Actinomycetota > Actinomycetes > Mycobacteriales > Gordoniaceae > Gordonia > Gordonia sp. UBA7860. Next base: position 65,341 of record NZ_DLSO01000050.1, read on the forward strand.
AACGCGCCCGACCCGACACCGACCGCGCCCGCGATGACCGTCGACACTCCCGGGACGCCGCCGACAGACATGGTCTCGGCGTAGTGGAAGTCCTTGCCGTACGCGCCGTCGAGGAGTGCGTTGGAGCGTCGGACGATACGTGTGTTGTGCGAGGCCATGAAGAAGGGTGCGAGGGTGCCGCGCAGCGACTCGTCGACCTTGTGCGCGTTGATGATTCCGATGTCGCTCGGCTCCGACGACAGCGCCGCGCGCGGGGTCTGGGCGGGTGTGCCGGAGAGTGCCTGCGGGTTGAGCAGTAGGCGTCGGATGCTGGAGTCTTTTGCCTGTTCGGCGATGACGCGCATCGAGTCGATGGTGCCGCCGGAGACGCCGCCGCGCATCGCGGCGACGACCATCGTGGTGTCGGTCATCTCGCCGGCGTCGGCGTCGGTCACGCCGCGATAGAGCTCGTACGCCGCGAGATCCGATGGGACGGAATCGAATCCGCACGAGTGCACGATGCGGGCGCCGGTGGCCTCCGCGACCTCGTGGGCTTTTTGGATGGAGTAGTGCACGAAGGGGACCTCGCCGGTGAGGTCGACGTAGTCGGTACCCGCGGTGGCAGCGGCGACGACGAGGGCCTCGCCGTAGCGAAGGTATGGACCAACGGTGGTGCAGACGACGCGCGTGCGGGCGACCATGGCGTCGAGCGACGCGGGTGACGACGAGTCCGCGACGATGAGCGGCCAGTTGTGCGCGGCGTCGGGGAGTCGGCGTCGGGTGTCGGCGAGCTTGGTCTCGGACCGTCCCGCGAGCGCGACGCGCGTTCCGGCGGGGGCGTGCTCGGCGAGGTAGCGGGCGGTGAGTTCGCCGACGAATCCGGTGGCGCCGAAGACGACGACGTCGAACTCGCGGATCTCAGGTGCCTCGGACGAGCTCGTCGGAGCTGACGACGGGGTGTTTTCGGGCTGGCTTTCACCGGTCATGAGTTCAATGTATATGCGACTGAAGTCACAGTAACAATGGGCTGCATCGCGCTGGTGGTGGAGCGTCGCAGGTCAGTCACGGGTTTCAGGAGGTGAGCCTGCGGGCGGCCGCGCGTGCCGCGAAGGGCGCGACGAACAGCATGAGCAGTACGCGCAGGATTTGGGCCGCGACGACGAATGCGACGTTGGAGCCCGCGGCCGTTGCTGCCGCGAGCACCGCGTAGATGCCGCCCGGGGTGGTGGCGAGGTAGCAGTCGAACATCGACTCGCCCGTCCACCAGGAGAGCAGCACACCGAGCAGCGCGCAGCCGACGCCGATCGCGAGGATCAGCACAACCGCGGCGGGCAGGATGCGGCCGATGGCGCGAAGTCGGGGAAGGGTGAATCCGAGACCTGCCTGCCAGCCGATCACCGCATACGCGATGGCGAGCAGGACCGACGGGACGGCGGCGTCGCCTGCGATCCCGGTGAGTTCTGCTGCGGTTGCGAGCGCCATCGGTCCGAGGAGGCCGGCTGCGGGGAGGTGGATGAGTTTGCCGAGCGGGATGCCGACACCTGTACAGATTGCGAGGAGTGCGACGCCCGCGGCCTGCTCTGTCCATGTTGGCCGAGCCACAACGACATTCGACGACGACGCGTGGAACACCAGCGATGCGACGAGTGGAATGGTGCTGGTCACGAGCGCGACCCGGACGTACTGGACGACCGCGACGACGCGCTCGTCACCACCGAGATCGCGGGTCAACGCGACTAGGCCCGACGCCCCGCCCGCTACCAGAGCGAGCGAGCCGGTCAGGGCGTCGACCTCACGGTGCAGGCCGAGGAGCGCGCCGCCCGCGACCGACAGCGCCAGCGTGCCGAGCCCGACGACGAGGACCGGCAGCCAGGCGGAGCCGAGGCCGGAGATGGTCGTCGGATCGGCCATGGTGCCGATGTAGACGCCGACCGTGCCCTGCGCCGCCAGCATCGCCGCGCGGGGGACCGTCGGCGGATCGGTGGCGGCGGGCTGTGTGGCCTTGTCGGCGGGTCCTGTTGCGCTGTCGGCGTGTGGTCCGGTGGCGGTGTGGGTGCTTGTGTCGGCGGGCGTGCGCGGGCGCGGGGCATATCCGATGATCGCGAGGAGTGCGGCGACGAGTAGTCCAGCGAACAGCGGTGCGGCGTCGACGTCGATGAGGTCCAGCAGGAGACTGACGCCGACCGTGAGGGCGGCGAGCAGGAACCAGCGGGTCATTAGTTGAGCGTAGCGACGCGGCGAGCGGGCGGTCGGGTGGAGCGAGCGGGGTGTGATGAGCGTCGCGAGGGGGTGGGTCAGGGGGTGGTTGCGCTGCCCAGGCTGAGTGCGGCAAACGGCCGGGGTGCGCCGTGTTGGTAGAACTGGTCGAGTGCGGTGAGGTCGAAACCGTTGTGGGTCAACAGTTTCGGAATGTCGCGGGTGAGATGGCAGCCGCCCGCGGTGCGTTTCTGGATCGGTTCGAGGCGTAGCTGCCAGCGTCGGACGGCGTCGTCGGGGGCGGTGCCGTGCTCGAGGAAGGCGACGGTGCCGCCGGGGCGCAGGACGCGGGCGATCTCGGCGAGCGCGGCGTCGACGTCGG
>NZ_DLSO01000133.1:0-6828 GCF_002500165.1 Gordonia sp. UBA7860
ACCTGGGGTGATGGGTGTCGGGGTGGACACTAACGGCGGGGGTTTTAGGCTGCTGGGGTGGCGTTTGTGCGGACGGTGAAGACCAAGTCGGGGGCGACGGCGGTCCAGATCGTGCACTCCAACCGTCGTGGGTCCCGACAGATCGAGCACATCGGCTCAGCTCATACCGATGCGGAGTTGGCGGCGTTGAAGGCCGCAGCCGCTGATCGGTTGGCTGCCGGGCAGCAGCAACTCGACCTCGGGCTGGTCTCGGCGTCGGGAGCAGGACCGCTGCCGATCACCAGTTCCCGGATGGCGGTGTTGCTGGATGCGATCACCGCGGTGTACGACGAACTCGGATTCTCCTCGATCCCGAACTCTGACAGCGTATTCGGTGGTCTGGTGGCCGCAAGGATCATCGAACCCACCAGCAAGCTCGATTCCCTGCGGGTGCTCGCCGAAGCCGGTGTCACCCCGGCCTCATACGCGACGGTGAAACGACGTTTACCCATCTACGCCGATACGGCGTGGCGTCAGGAGCTGGCGAAAGCATGTGCCGCGCAATCGAATCTGGGACCTACCACGCTGTGTTTGTACGATGTCACCACCTTGTACTTCGAGACCGACAAGGCGGATGGGTTCCGCGAACCCGGATTCTCCAAGGAGCGGCGCCTCGAACCGCAGGTCACCGTCGGGTTGCTCACCGACGCCACGGGATTCCCATTGATGATGGAAGCCTTCGCCGGGAACAAAGCCGAGACGTTGACGATGATGCCCACCCTGACCGCGTTCATCGCCGCCCACCAGCTGACCGATGTGACGGTGGTGGCCGATGCCGGCATGATCTGCGCGGCGAACATGAAGGCCATCGAAGAAGCTGGGTTGTCGTTCATCCTGGGTGAGAAAATCCCCAGCGTCCCGTACCAGATTCAGAAGTGGCACAGGAACAATCCGAACTCCACCCCCGAAGACGGACTGACGCTGACCCAGCCACTGCCGGCGAACTCCAAGACCAGCTACCGCCGACATCGGGTGGTGCACTACCGCTACAGTGCCGATCGGGCGCGACGCAGCATCCGGGGTATCAACGAACAGATCGCCAAAGCCGAGAAGACAGTGGAAGGCAAGATCCCGGTCAAACGCAACCGGTTCGTCAAGCTCAAAGGCGGTGACCGAACTGTCAACCGGGAGCTGGAAATCAAGGCACGCACCCTAGCAGGATGGAAGGCCTATGCCACCAACATCGACTCCCCGACACCCGAATTCGTGATCGGCTCCTACCACCAACTGTGGCGGATCGAGAAGAGTTTTCGGATGTCGAAGTCCGATCTGTCCGCACGCCCGATCTTCCATCACCTCGAGGACTCCATCCGGGCCCATCTGGCTGTGGTATTCGCCGCGCTGGCCATCACCAGGATCATCGAAACGCGCACCGGCTGGTCGATCAAGAAGTTCGTCACCACCGCCCGCCGCTACCGCACCGTCACCATCCAAGCCGGCGAACAGACCCTCACCGCCGCCGATTCACTACCCGACGACCTCCGCGACGCAATCATCGCGATCCGAGGTGGACACTAAATTGAGCCAAGTCAGGGCATCAGTGAGCGCGATCATGCTATTGATGGTGCCGTTGAGGTCCTTGTCGGAAACGAGATGACCAGTCTCGTCATCGGTCTCCAGAAATAGGCCCTGACGATTCGATGTGGCGCTCGCGAGCTCTGATGCCTGTTTGAGAAGGCCACGATCAACGTCGGTGTTAACCCGTAGATCTGCGTTTCCCTTTCCCAAGAGGTCCGTCAGGGCGACGAGATCGTGGTAGTTGTTCAGTCTCCAATATATGCCTGCTGCGGGGTTGTCAATATCAAAAGTGACCGGGTTGCGTTGTAGTGACTCTCGGACCTTGGCCGGCAACTCAGTCATTCCGCCGTGGTTGCCTCTTCCATCGTTGATCAGCGGATTTCCCATGAGTTGCATGCCGTTGGCGAGCGCAGTCTTCACGGAGTCGCGCGACCCGGGATCGAGGTAGTCGGCGATCCGGTCTATTTCTGCTGGGCTCTTGCTGTCCAGCCCGGCCATGACTTCTCGCAGATATGCGTATTTGTTCGGAGGGATGTCAACAGGTTTGCCTTGGCGGATCGCCTCGATCTGCTCAGGTGTCAACTCGGTCGCTTCTCGGAGTTCGGCGAGTTCAGTCCCGGACAGTCGGCGATGATCGGCCAGGTCGTCGAGTAATTGATCGGCGCTGTGGATACTCACCGCTGCGCCTGCTGGTGATAACGCGTTCATCCCCTCGATTCCTGAATGGACCGCGCTTACTAGTTGTTGGTCTGCAGCCGCGAACTCGCCGGCCTTTCCCTTGAGCGATGAAGTGGCATCTCGTGCTGCCTGTTCTCAACGCTCTTTCTCTTGAGAATTAACGAATTGCTGAGCCTCATCGCCGGACGGGTACGTCTTGGAGTCGGTCACCGTCCAGTCGTTAGCTACGCTGTAGTTGTCGACGAACAGTTGCACGATGTCTGCTCTTCGGCGGCGCGCTTAGTTGCGGCATCGTGCGCGAGGCCCCGGCCACGGCACCGACGAGATTTCACGTACCATCCGCGTCGCGTGGGATTCGATGTTCGACGCCAGATCGTTGAGTCCGTTGCGGGCGTCGAGGTAGTTGCCGGGCTCTGCGTCGAGCGCATCTGACAGGGTCGGGTAGGTCATATGCAGATCTCAGCGACGTGGAAGTGGAGTCGCCCGGCGTGACTTCGACTACTTGGCCACCACTTCTTTGCGGCTCTGGCGCCACAGCAACCCCTTTGTCCGAATTGTCCAAAACGTTCAGGTGTCTAATTAGCTGGCATGCGGCATGCTACCGCATCGGGCGGGAGTCAGTTCCGGTGTGCCTGGGCGCAGCGACAATCGAATAGCCACGCTCTAGCGGTGTCGGCCCGACAGGGGATCTGCGACGCGCCCGCGCAGACGTCGTGCCGAGTGGAGCGACTTGAGGCACCATGTGTGTCTATGAGTCCCGCGTCAACCGGTGCGCAAGCCAAGAAGGCACCGCGCAAAACCGCGCCCCCGTCGTCGTCTAAGTCCGTCACCGCCGCCAAGGCGGCAAACGGCAAGGGTGCCGAACCGGGACAGGTTGCCAAGAGCGCGAAGGCCAAGGTGGGCAGGGAAGCACTCCCCACCGAGACCGGGATCTTTAAGGGATATTCGAAAGGTCCCTACGGCAAGGCCTTTGACGAGATGTTCGACGCCGACGGTGAAGTGCGCCCGCCATATCGAGGCATCTTCAAGGTCATGGCGGAGTCCGATCGTGCCGACCTCGAGGCTCGCGTCGACGCGCTCGGGCGCGCGTTCATCGACCAGGGCATTACATTCTCACTCTCCGGTATGGAGCGGCCGTTCCCGTTGGACGTTGTGCCACGGGTCATTTCGGCCGGGGAGTGGAACAAGCTCGAGGCGGGCATCACCCAGCGCGTGCAGGCGTTGGAGTTGTTCCTCGACGACGTGTACGGCGAGCAGGAGATCCTGCGCGACGGTGTGTTGCCCAAACGTCTGGTCCATTCGTGTGAGCACTTTCACCGTCAGGCCGCAAACATCCGTCCTCCCAACGGAGTTCGCATTCACGTCGCGGGCATCGACCTGATCCGTGACGCCAACGGAGACTTCCGGGTGCTCGAGGACAACCTGCGATCGCCGTCGGGTGTGTCGTACGTGATGGAGAACCGCCGCACCATGGCTCGGGTTTTTCCCGACCTGTTCTCCACGCACAAGGTGCGACCTGTCGCCGACTACCCGAGTCACCTGCTGCGCGCACTGCGGGCCTCGGCAGCGTTCAACGAGGCCGACCCCAACATCGTGGTGCTCACCCCCGGTGTCGCGAACTCGGCGTACTTCGAGCACTCGCTGCTCGCGCGGCTGATGGGCGTCGAGCTCGTCGAGGGTCGAGACCTGTTCTGCCGCGACAACGTCGTCTACATGCGCACCACCGAGGGTGAGCAACGCGTCGACGTGATCTATCGACGCATCGACGACGACTTCCTCGATCCCATGCAGTTCCGTCCGGATTCGATGCTCGGCGTGGCCGGCCTGCTCAACGCGGCGCGCGCGGGCAACGTCGTGATCTCGAGCGCGGTGGGCAACGGTGTCGGCGACGACAAGCTGATCTACACCTACGTGCCGGACATCATCAACTACTACCTCGGCGAGAAGCCGATCATCGGCAACGTCGACACGTTGCGCTGCTGGCTCCCCGAGGAGTGCGAGGAGGTTCTCGATCGGATCGACGAACTCGTCGTGAAACCCGTTGAGGGATCGGGTGGTTACGGGATCGTCTTCGGTCCCGACGCAACGAAGGCCGAGCTCGACACGTTGGCCCGCAAGGTGCGCAACGACCCTCGCGGGTGGATCGCACAACCCGTGGTGCAGCTTTCGACGGTGCCGACGAAGGTCGGCGACTCACTGAGACCGCGCCACGTCGATCTGCGACCTTTCGCCGTCAATGACGGCGAGAAAGTCTGGGTGCTACCGGGCGGTCTCACCCGCGTTGCCCTACCCGAGGGCTCGCTGGTGGTGAACTCGAGTCAGGGCGGCGGTTCGAAGGACACCTGGGTCCTCGCCAGCCGCGCGACGCAGAGCGAGCGCGAACTCGGCGGCGGCAAGGTTGTCACGTCCAGCGCGGCCAAGGCGGCACGGCCGGCGGAGAGCGCACCCGATCCCGTCTTCGAGCAGACGCAACAGCAACAGCAGGGCCTCGGCTCGATGGCGCAGACCCAGAGCATGCACGGGATGACGCAGAGTCAGGGCACCGCCACAACTCAGAATATGGGCGGTGATCCCCGATGATGTTGGCCCGCAACGCCGAATCCCTCTACTGGATCGGCCGCTACGTCGAACGTGCCGACGACATGGCGCGCCTGCTCGACGTGGCAATCCATCAGCTTCTCGAGGACACGTCGGCGGACGTGGATGCGTCTGTGCGCATGGTCATCAAGGTTCTCGGACTCGACGAACCCGACACCGACGAGCCCCTCGACGTGTGGGCATTGACCGAACACGTCGCCTACGCAAAGGCTTCCGCCGGTTCGGTGGTGGACCTGATCCGTGCGGCGCGCGAAAACGCCCGTGGCGCACGCGAAGTCACGTCGAGCGAGATGTGGGAATGCCTGAACACCACGTACAACGGGCTTGCTGAGGCCGAGCGCAGGGGACGTCGACTCGGACCTCATGAGTTCCTGTCGTATGTGAAGAACCGGGCAGCCATGTTCGCAGGGCTGGCGGACGCGACGATGAGTCACGACGACGGCTACCGGTACCTGCTCCTCGGCCGGTCAGTCGAGCGCGTGGACATGACCATCCGCATGCTTCTGTCGCGTGCCAACGCCCCCGTCAATTCGCCTGCGTGGGTGAATGTCCTGGTGTCTGCGGGCGCTCACGACACCTACCTGCGTACCTATCGCGGCTTGCTCGACGCCGAGAACATCGTGCAGTTCACGTTGCTGGACAGGCTGTTTCCGCGGTCGGTGTTCCACGCACTGCGCGTCGCCGAGCAGAATCTCGCGGAGATCGAGAAGCGACCGAGCCGCGTCGGCGAACAGGCGGAGGCGCTGTTGCTGCTCGGTCGAGCGCGCAGCTCGCTCGAGTTCCTCGAGCCCGGTCATCTGCTCGACGGTCTGCAGGATCGGCTACTCGACCTGCAAGACACCTGCAGGGCGGTCAACGAGGCGGTCACCGCCCAGTACTTCCATGTGTCACCGTATGTTTCGTGGGCCGATGCTCGCGTCAGCGATGGTGAAGACCACTTCATCGAGGAGAGTGAACTGTGAGTTGGCGATTGAGGGTCGTGCATTCGACGGGCTTTGCCTACCAGAGTCCGGTCACCTCGTCGTTCAACGAGGCTCGCCTGACTCCGCGAAGTGACACGCGGCAGAACGTGATCGTCAACCGTGTTGAAACGGTGCCCGCGACCCGCGCGTACCGCTACACCGACTACTGGGGCACAGCCGTCACCGCGTTCGACCTCCATGCACCGCACGAGGAACTCGAAGTATCAGGGATGTCGGTGGTCGAGACCGAGGCAGGGGAGCGCCCTTCATCGGAGAAGGCCGCGACCTGGGAAGAGTTGCAAAGCGAATATGTCGCTGACCGGTACGACGAAATGCTTTCGTTCACAACATATGTGCCCAAGAACGGACGTCTCGGCACGACGGCGCGTCGGATAGCCAAGGGTCTGGACCCTGAGGAAGCGGTCGAGGCCATCTGCAAGTTCGTGCACGAGGAGATGGAGTACGTACCCGGCACGACAGGCGTGCATAGCACCGCCGTGGACGCATGGAACGAGCGCAAAGGCGTCTGTCAGGATTACGCGCACGTCAGTCTGTCCATGCTCCGCAGCCTCGGCGTGCCTGCGCGGTATGTCTCGGGATATCTCCATCCCAAGCCCGACGCGAAGATCGACAAAACCGTCGAGGGGCAGAGCCACGCGTGGATTGAGGTTTGGACAGGTGGATGGTGGGGCTACGACCCGACCAACGACACGCCGATATCCGAGCAGCACGTCTCGGTGGGTGTCGGCCGCGACTACTCCGACGTCTCGCCACTCAAGGGCATCTACACCGGAGGCAAGGCCACCGACCTCGATGTCGTCGTGGAGATAACCCGACTCGCCTGAACCGCGCTCCAGGCAGTGCGATCGCTAGAACGGTGGCGGTCCGGCTGCGTTGTCGACAAGGGACTTGTCGACGTCGCGGGTGAGGCGGCGTTGGCGGCTTCGGTGTCCTTCCGCGCGGCGGCGGGCGTGGTTGTTCGCCGCGCGTGTGGTGCGGGGGCGGGGGGGGGGGGGCCGTGGGGGTCCTGGAG